>VYCT01000327.1 GCA_009843785.1 Candidatus Poribacteria bacterium
GGTGTGCTTTTGGCAACGCTCCCGGGGGCCATCAACAGAAGCACTGCTGGCTTCGGCGACCGAGATGCCTACTGTCTGATGCTCGGTCTCCTTGCCGTTGTGACCTATCTTGTCTCTCTCCAAGCAGGAACACCCCGCAAACGGCTGATTTGGACGGTTGTGAGTGGTTTTCTTGTCTTTCTGGGCGGTATGAGTTGGGAAGGTTTCGGTGTGTTCCTGAGTGTCATTATCGTTGTAGAGCTGTGGCGTTTTCTGTCTACCGAAACAGAGGAACGGCTAGCACTTTATACTCTGTGGTTGTGCTGCTTTGTGCCGACACTCTACCTCGTCTCACCCGCGTATAGAAACGGCTATGGCTTCGCGGAACACCTTTTCGCTTTTGTGCTTGTGCCACCGGTCATGCTTTTAGGCATCCGCGTACTCCGACATCTTCTCCTCGCCAAAATAGAAAAACTTCGACCTTATGCCCGTACCCTGGCACTCGGTTTGACGTTGGTAACCCTATCACTTGCAATCGGCTATGTTTGGATACAACGCGACACTTTCGCTGATACCACCGTCCCACTGAGCAAAAACGCGGTGATGCAAACTGTTGGCGAACTCAAAAACACAGATTCAAACTACTGGAGAATGCTCTACGGATATATCTATGTATTAGGTATCATGGGACTCATGACGACAGCCATGCACCAGTGGCAAACTCATGGTGCCCGACTTGTCATTCCTCTCACACTTTTTACCTTAACCACCTTTTTTCGTGAATACTTAGACCAACTGTGGGGTGCCCAGAATAATAATATTCTGTTTTTTATTGTGATCGTTGCCACTGTGATGACGCTCATGTTTTTAGCGTGGCGGCGCGACCAGCAACCGAAAAATGAACTCGCTTCTGTTGCTGCCATTGCATGGCTTTTGATTTGGACAGCCCTTTCACGAGATGCAGAACGATATTCTATCTTTACCACCCCCCTCATCGCTTTCTTTACCGCAGAACTCATGCAATTCTGTAGTGTGAAACTTTGTTCCGTGAAACTGATCGAAAAACGCAGCCGATGGATACCGCAGCCCATCCTGAAAACAAGCGTAGCTATCGCATTCCTTGCCCTTCTCCTATGGCTCCCATCCCCCCTCGGATATGCAGGGAAAATCCGACATGCGACACACGCACGCAGCAGTAAGCCCATACACAGCACCTTTGCTGAAACGTTTCAATGGATGAAAACAGAGCTCTCCAACACGGCAGTGGTTGCGGCCGACTGGATACACGGGGGGCAACTCAACGTACTGGGCGGTGTCAAAACGATTATGGGCACGGATACCTTTTTACAAAATTGGATACTTCTCTATTACCGAGACCTCTTCTGTGGACAGTCAGAGAAAGAAGTCCTTCAATTCCTAAAAACCCACGGGGCAACCCACTTAATGCTCACTGAAATGGATGTCGCCTGGAATGCACCCATCTACTCCTCTCTTGGGCGACGTTCAGAACACGATAAAATCTTTGAAATTATTGAGCTCCAAGAAGCACTGCGCGAAAAGGAACATCTTTTTCTCTTTCCAGAAAAAGCAACTCCCTTTTTCAATAACATCCAGATCAATATGCATCGGGAAAACAACGCCCCGACCAGTGCTATAACCATCCGTCAAAACGGCACTCACACAAAAACCCCGTCCGTCGTTTATCGCCGTAAAGAACGCACAGCCTCCAATGACCAAGACGGTTCAAAAACAGGAGGCATCATTCTGTATTTTGATGAGTCCCATCAGTTCCAAAAAGGCTATTATGTACCGCCCATTGCATGGAATAACTTCGCTATCCGTTTGTTCCTACGAGGTATTCCAAGTGACGCGTTTAAGCCTGTTTACGAGGTTCAAAAAACTGGGGAAACTGATGTCAAAGTTTGGGAAATACATTACACCGCCGACATCCAACCGGATCTAAAATACCTCAAAACCGGTTTCTCTGAAATAGACGAGGATTTACAACTGCAATAAACATGCGCGCAAACACGATCACAATCGCTTGCACGGTCTTAACCTTTGCCGTTATTGCTCTCTTTGGACATCAGCGCGCCCTATCCATCGCCCTGATTTTCACCATCGCCCTCATCTTTGCACTCGATGCTGTTGATGGTTACATCTGGTCATTCTACGCGATTATTGGATTTCGCCGCGGATGGTGAGTGCGCTTGCGACGGAAAGGAAGTCTCTGCCTTCTTCAACTCTGTCGTGGTGGTAGTTGAGCCCGAGGTGGAAGTTTGCTGTGATGTGCGTGCTGGTGCGCTGCGGGTGCATCAATTGGCATTTGAAGGGGCTGCTTGTATGACAGGAATGATATAACTCCGAATGCTCACGCCAGCCACGGTTTCTGTTTCTACACGAGGTTCTGGTTTTTGGCGGTGATCGAACACGACATAATATCCTTCCCTCACATTTTCTGATTTAAGATATACTGCAAGTTGCTGCTTCCCTATCTGGTAGCGGACATCTCCGCGCCAAATCTTTGTTTCAACAATATATTTCCGCTGGTTATGCGTGATACACAGATCCATTTTGCCTGCTCCTGTTGGTACTTCAAAGGACATGACCCCGCCGACTGCCTTGACAAACGAGTCCAGATAGGTCAGGAGGAGATGCCTGCCAACGTATTCTTGCGGCGTTTCGGGGACCTGAAGAATCTTGAAACCTACACGTGTGATGAAATCCCGGAAGTTATCCAGGAGCCGTGCGATCTCAAGATGCCCTTTCGGTGTGAGGTAATTTTGAAATTCGCCGGTTGTGTTCTCTGCAAAGTAGTCGCGCTCCAACCCATTCACTGTGGGGGTGAATGTTTGCATAATGTGATGTAGATAGATAGGATTGACAATCTCACACCTTCCATCCGCACTATTCTGTATGACTCCATAAGTTGTGAGCTCACTGATAATGTCGTCGTGCGGATTGAAGCGAATACCTTCTTCATAAGTCATGATTTGCATCAAGAGCCTTTCAAACTGCCGACTTTTGCGGATATTGGTCGTTAGGTGCTCAATGTTCGTGTTCTTTTCGAGAAGGAGTCTCTTATGTGCTGCTGTGAAGTGATCCCTCGTAATCATCTCGGTTTTCGGAACATCCAGCTCTTCGGTAAGTATCTGTGCTGCGCGGTTGATAAGGAAGGGTTGCCCTGCAGTTTGTTTGTGCAGCATCTGAATGACATCTGGAGCGAAGAGTTGTCCGACTTCATCCGTGTATTGTGAAAGGAGTTCACGCACCTGTTCGAGAGTAAAGTTTGGCACGACGAACTCGTCTTGGATATTGAAGGAAGAAACAGAGGTATCATAGTTGAGTTGCCTGATATTCTTAACGCCGACGATGCCGACGCTGTGCGGACTGCGCGGCTTGCCGGCGACGTAAATGTGGCGCAGTGAGTGAAGAAACCCTTTAAGCACATTACGCGGAATGCCATCAAACTCATCAATAAGAAGCACCACCCGCTGGGTGAGGAACGGGGGTTGTGTTGGGTTCTGTGTATCGCGCGGCAGCAATTTTGCAAACTGGCGAAAGAACCTGCGCATGGAACGGTGATCGGTAATGCCGTTGTTGTTCTCCAAAAAGTCTGCTAATTGCACAGAAGGCACCTCGCGGCGTTGCTCAAAAACATTTTCTATCTGTTCAAGGATATCTTCGTAGAGACCTCTGTAAAAATCTGCGGCAGTATCGTCTTCAGCCTCCTCAAAATTACTATAGTTTGGACAATTTTCCAGCGGGGCGGGGAACCCGCCCCCTACGAGAGACACACGGGGGTAGGGGGTGGGTCCCCCAATCCATCCGAAAGCGTGCGTTTTTTCTATGAAGTCCGTGAACCTCCGAAACTCATAGAAAAATACAAACACCTTTGAAAACAAGACCCGAAAACGATTGAAACTGTCCAAACTACAGTCAAAATTAAGTTGAATAGGAAAATAGTGTTGTTCTTGGGTTGTAAGGGCATCCAACGCGCGTTGAAAAAATGTCGTTTTTCCGGTCTGTCGGGGGGCGAAGATGACGATGTATTTTCCACTTTTGACGCGTTCGATGAAATCAGCGGTTTCCTTAGAACGTGTGACAATGTAGTTGTCGTGAGGATTGACAGGCCCTTGGGTTCCGAAAGTTCTCACAGTTTTCTCCTCCTTCTTCAAGCACTCGTTTCTTTAGTATATCAGAAGGTCGCGCAGGTGTCAAGCGTTACTGAATTTCACCGCGGATGGTGAGTGCGCTTGCGACGGAAAGGAAATCTCTGCCTTCTTCGACTCTGTCGTGGTGGTAGCTGAGACCGAGATGGAAGTTTGCTGTGATATGGGTGCTGATTTTGTAGCCAACGCGCAGCGTCGTCTCGTAACGTTCCGAGCGTTCCTCGCGATTTAGACCGAAATTTTCTCTACGAATCGACCAAGAGAGGGTATTTGTCAAATCTAAATCGTGCTTAAGTGGGATTCTTTTGTTGATAAACGGAATCCGTATGCCGTTTTCTGTGTGATACCGATAGTCGATACTGAAGTTTGGCGTGACGATCACAGCATTACCCTCTATACCGCTCCGTTGTTGGTCTCGGAATGTTGTGCGTATCCCCAATGCTGTCCGGGTCTCTTTACCCCACGTGTGTAACCAACTCAGTGATGGCGTGTGTGCTGTGCTATCACTGGTTGTCGTGTTGTTTCCAGTAGTGTCTCGCTTCGTGAAGCTATAGCGAAGTTGAAAACTGGTGGCTTCTTTTGCCTTCAGTTTTAGGTCGGCTTCGTACGACTCCGCGTGCGACTTGTATGTGCTACTTGAACTTTTCCGAAAACTTTCGGACGTGCTGAAAGTTGTCCCCAAGGATGCCCACTGCCACGGGTCTACCGAACCGCGGGCCGTGTAACGATTACTGCGACGGGAATTTGTCCGTTCCTTTGCGTCATCCGCAAGCGACCAGATTTCTAAGGCAGACAGCCCAGATGCAAGCTGCCGATACGATTCGGTAGCCGTAAAGTTGGCATTCGTGCTAATCGTGAAACTTTTGAGAATTCTATGCAAAATGCCATCCTCAGCTGCTTGTGGGACAGTGCCAGTAGAACTCGCACCTACACTGTTTCCTATCTCACCTTTATCGCGTTCAATCCAATCACCACGGTTTTCTTCTAACTCTTGGATTTGTGCCTCCTCAATACCACTTTCTCGCAGCTGCTCAATTGTTTCTGTGGCGGCATCGTCAGTTTTCGGTTGTCGGTTACCAGGTGAGATGGAGTTTGTCCCATCAGACACCCCTTTAACAGTTGACTGCTGACGCTCTGTTTTTTCAGGATTCAAAAACCAACCGAACCACTTTTGGAGGCGGAGGTTCATGCCGAGACTGATATTACCGTTAAGTGATGCATTTTTTTGTTCTCTGAACCAATTCTCACGAAAACTCATACGGCTCGTCACGGTTGGACGCATGCCGAGTAGATCTCGATTCAATCGCGGTGTCAGGGAAAGCCGATGCTCCCGTTCAGCGATTGAGAAATCTTGTTGCGTCGTTTCTTCAGGCGTTTCTGGTTCCGTTGTTGCCTCACTGGTAAAGGGTGTTCTATAGTTCTGATCTTCACGTCTCTCAAGCGTCCGACGGACATCATAACTTGGATTCAAACTGAAGATGCTTGTTGGACTGATGTTGAATGCTACTGTGCCGCTATCGGTTTTTTCGTCCCTGTTTCTGCCGTAGCCATAACTATAGTAGGATGTTGAGGTTGAAGAGGTATCCGTTGCTGTTTCCGGTTTTGCGAGTACATCTTCGTGTCGATACTGCACGTTAACACCGAGTTTAGATCCGAGTTCATATCGGAAGCTGCCGGTGTAGAGGTGACTAATTTGCGTGCCTTGACGTTCGTTCCAAAAGTCTTGATAGTTATATGCGAAACCGAGATTCGGATACGGATTTCGGTTGAATCGGACAGACAAATCTCGGCTACGGATTTCACTTTTTCCGCTCTGGAAGCTGCTGTAACTGCCCCGCGAACTCTCGGTTTCGGTGTCTTGTTGTCGGATACCGTACTGGATCGGCAACCACGGGAAAATGGTGACATCTGCATCGATGTTGTAGTCGTTGTTTGTGGTGCTATACCCGCGTGAAGAGAGGCGTTGTCTGCCAATTTGACCAGCACCGCTTTCAAAGTCTTTGTCTTGACTTGCGTAACCGCCACGCAATTTCACGATGTTGCCGAGTGACATTGACATATTACCGCGCCGCGCCCAACCGGCACGTACCAGCGGGTCACCAAGATGAATCTCATTTACCCAGATATCCCCGCTTATTTCACGGTCTGTGTCGTTGCGGATACCGAGCAGAATGCCGCCAATATTTTTGATAGAGAGCCGTGTGCTGTTTCTGCCTCTGATCGTAAAGCCATCAGGATGTCCATCTGGAATATTGCTGTCGGTGTCAGGGGGTTGTGTATCATTTAGGGGATCGGGGTTAGAAAGGGGATCGGGGTTAGAAACCCCTCCTACGGGTTGATTGCTGGCAGCTACATCGGGGTAGGCGTTTCTACGCAGGTCGCGTAGATCAATTTCGATTAACTTCCACCCTTCAAAGTCAACCGGCACTGTGTATTCATAATAATCTGTCAGATTCTCGAAAATGTTAATATCTTCTGCCTCTGTCTGGTTAACAAATGGATCTGAGGTATAAAATGAGCTGCGGTAGCCGGTGCGGACGGTCGGCGCGAGTTGCAAAACGAAGGTTGTATCGCTTTTGTCACCATAGAGCCAAAAGCGCAATGTGTCATGTTTGCTGAAATCTTGACCATCGCTTTGGGTTAAGCCTTTCAGCTGTTTGGAGGTAACACCATAAGAACCGGGAAACAGGTAATATTCGAGGCTAAGCGTCTGTTCACGTTGCTGTTGTGTTTGGAAACCGAGCGAGGTGGCTGTGAAGGGATGCAGTTTTTTAAAGAGTTCATTATCTTCAATATCAAGATACGCGCTCTGATACGCATCATAGCTGAAGTTATCCTTCGTACCTACGATGAATTTTTCGATTGTGTCTTCTACGATTGTGCTTGTTGAAAGTGTTTCACCGGCAAGCCCAGCCTCCAGAGTTGGCTGCACCGTTGCCCGCGTTATAATCCCTTGTTGCCATTTATTTCCAACAATTTCGATGGATGCCCACTGCAGTGTACCTTTCGCGCTACCGGGCGCGTTTTTGCTCAACCAGAATCGGAAGTGTTGCACAAAAACAAGACTCGGCACCCGGGAACCGACTGGCGTGAACTTAGAGAGCGGGATACTGAGGAACATCCAACCGTTAGCATTTTTGCTTTTTATCCATTCATTCGGGATCTCATTCAGTGGGATTGAAATTTCAAAATAGGCATCTACACTATCCAACACGCCGTCGCCGTTCAAGTCCTCGCTGTCCAAAATTTGATTGCCACGACCGACAGATGCTTTTTCGAGGAAACCATCGTAATCCCATCCTACGTCCTCCCCTGTATCGAGGGCACCGTTCCCGCGGTAACGGTCTACATCTGATAGATTCTCCAAGTCCAAATCCAAAGCATCAATACGACCATCACCATTTGTGTCCGTTAGGGTGTTAGGAAGGTCTTCGCTGTCCAATCGTTGGTCTGCATCCGTGTCTTCATTCACTACCCCAAGATTCAGATGTAGGGTTACTTGGTCGTCGCCTTGAACGCGCATCCAGATTTCAACGAAGCTGCGTTCGGAATAGTCAACGCCGGAGGCTGAAATGCCATTTGAGAAGCCGCCCCATTCCGCCACTACATCTGTGAATTCATAGCCGAGCTCCATGATAAGGTGTTCTTCAGTAGAAAGCGAGAGCGGTTGGATTGAAGATGCAGGGACATCTCGATTCCGCATATAATTTCCGACGGCTTCCGACTCGTTTTTGTCTTTAAGAGCCACTTTAAAAAGGGTTCTGTTCTCATTGGTCGGTAAAACATTGTAAGTATCACCGATAGCTACCGGCGCATCCTCCGATATATACGGAACGCTACTCTGCCTCCAGTTGTATTTTAACGTCGGCACCGTGGTCGATTCCTTCGCACCTTCCATGCTATCAATAAGTGCGACACCGATGCTATTTGGGTTATTGTGTGAATAAGCCGCTTCTCCACTGAAGTCGAGCGAAAGTTGGAGGTTTCTCATGTTGATAAACGGCAATAGATTGAAAATACCTGCAACATTAAATGCTCTTCCGAAACTCGTGTTTATGTTGAACGCTTGCAAACGGTTTGGAACACCGTTGACATCTGGTATTTCTGCCGGTTTTTGCCCAGTATTCAAGATATAGCCTGTTGAAAGCATAAAGCCTTTTTGGAAGAGTGGGTTGAAATAATTCATCCCGCCGCCGTAGCCACCGTAATAACTCGCACCTCTCCGAGACCTGCCCCCCAAGCTGCCGTAACTCCCGTAACCACCACCAAAACCGCCACCGAAACCACTACCGAAACCACCGCCAAACCCGCTCCTTCCTAAACCACCAAGACCGCCCCCCCGCCCCGACAATGATTCACCAAACGCATCACTTGTCCCATCACCGAGCAGACTTGAATCCGTTGATTGGATACCACCGAGGCGATCGAATCTATCTTCAAGGCTCTGTTTTTTCTCCGATTTCGGTGTCGGTTTATGCGTGTACTCTAACCAGATACCTGCTACGGCTTGTTGGGACGAACCTCCAAAAGGGGTCTTTTCAAATTCGACAACAATTTCATCAAATTCATCCAATTGCCTGAAGAATCGGAGGGTCCCGACTTCATAGAGCATCATATAGTCCGTATCACGCGTCAGGCGTTGCCCGTTCAACCGGACAGTCTCGCTGTTTGGGATCACAAACAGCCCTACGTTATACGTTTCTGATTGGTATGTATAGTCCGCTATAATTGTGTAGATTTTGTCATCTGTCCGGACACCTTCGAGGTAGATGGTATTGTTGTTTATTGCATCGCGGTAGGCGTAATATGGGTGGCTCGGGTCTATGATTTGAAAAGGGTTTGTCTGCGGGAAACGCAGTATACCTCTGTCGTAGTCTATGAACTGGGCATCGACATTACCGTCGCGATTCTGATCCAAACCGAAAATTTCAATGTAAGGAACTGCGCCTTCATTCGTTTGGAAGGTTTCACTTTCTCCTTGGCGAAGGATCGTCAATTGGAAGTCGCGTGGATTGATATTTCGGCTGCCGAGTTGGTAAACATGCGTCGCCTCGGTGCCACGGTACCCTTTTTCCTTCAGGACTATGTAACCGATTTCTTCCCCTTCTTCGTCAATCGTGCCATCACCGTTTTCATCAACAAAGACCTCTTTATTACCAACAGAGCCGCCACCGCTACCGCTGTATTCATAGGCAACAACGATCGTATAGTTTGCGGAGATCGGGGAGAGAAATTCTATTTCGCCGGTGTCGTAGTCGATGGTGTAGTCCTGTCCAGCAAATTGCGGGTTAAAGTAACCTTGACTCGTCCGTTTACCGCCCTGATTGTTGCCTACAACCCCATCATCAATGAAGATTTGTTCACTCCCTTGTTTGATGGGTAGGTAATCTGGGTGTGGTAAATCGTCTTCACCTTTATAAATGTAGTAGTACCGATTTCTGACATAGTTGGTGTCCGGGATTTGGATCCCCGGCGGTCCGTAGCCGTATCCACCGCCAGCACGCCGAGATTGTCCCCGGAAAGTACGTACCTCGCGTATCCCTTTGCTGCGAGAACCGAAAGCGGTCAGGCGCGTATTTTTCCATTCAAAGACACCCTCAAGTCCAAACAGATTTCGGTTGATGTTCAAAAAACGGGTGTTCGGCAAATTGAGCGTGATGTCGCCAAACGAGATCGTTTTTATAATGTCTTCCGGTTTACCTTCATACCATATTTTAATTTTCTGTTCCTTTGTACCGCCAAGACCGTATCCACCGCCATAGCCGCCACCGTATCCACCGCCATAGCCACCGCCACCAAAGCCGCTGCCACCAGCACTATAATCCACGGCGATATGTGTGCGTTGTCCAACGCGACCGTGTAGTCCAAATTGTTGTACCTGACGGAGGTTGAAGCCTGTCGCACGCGGGACACCTCGACTACCGTATCCGCCGAAACTGCTGCCATACCCGCTCCCGTAACCACTGCCGTAACTACTATATCCGCCACCGCCATAGCCAGAACCATAGCCACCGCCACCAAAGCCACTCCCATAGCCGAAATCTTCGTAACCGTAAGATGAAGTGAGTCCCAAGTCAAGTCCTGATGAATAACTGCCGTAACCGCCTCCGTAACCGTATCCCCCGTATCGGTTCAGATCACCTTCACCGAAATAGTGTGTCTTGTTCGCCTCTACGGTCACGGATTGTAAGCCAGTTATCCGAAGATTGGAATCCATTGGAAGCGCGATCCCTTTTTCGTCACGCTTCGGCTTCGGTTTCCAATCATAAAGCTGACTCAGATCTGTCAATTCGGGTGGATTCCGCCATCTGCGGAGACTGTCGAGGTAGGGTTGGATGGGACGACTTTCCGCGTCTTTTTCAGGGTGTTCCTTTTCATCTTGCCAGATAAAGCGTTTTGGGGCGCGATCGGTATCAAAAGGATTACGGTTGAACAACCCGAACCCGCTATCGTTTCCATCTTCCAAAGGTGTTTCAGGTTTGTCGGCATCAGGAACCGTAACGCGATTGCTCGGTGTTGTGGGTTCTGTTTGCGGTGCGTCGTTTTCTTCAGCGATGCGACTGACGACAACAGTAGGCGTTGAGGAAAGGACGATGATAAGGAATATCCCAATTTTAGAAAGCAGCCCCAGGTGTCTTAAAAAGCGGTGAACTGCAAGTCTCGATAATGGATTTTTCTGCACGTGTATTCTCGTTTGTAGCATAGGAGACCGTTAGTTTCCTGTGCTGAGTTCCGTTATTTTTCGGCGACTTCTGTTGTAGCATAGGAAACGGTTAGCCTGTGCCGAGTTCCGTTGAACGCGTCTAAAGAATCCCTTGACCTTGAGAACGCAACCGAAATGTGATGTGAATTGTCCAATCTACTAAAAAATGTCCCAATTAACTCGCGTTTCGTCGACGCAGTGTATCAACCGCGATTTGGAATTTTGACTTGAAACGAGAAATCGGGACATTATGTTTACATAAATTTTGCAACGCCACTATATTACTTGTCGCTCTCTTTAAGATACCCCCATGTTACCGCTAACTTCTCTGCTGCTTCCACGGCTTGAAATTGCTTTGAAAGCCCTTCCATTACCTTAGCGATTTCATCTTCATCTAATGCGGTATTGTAGACGGCAACCTCGTCAATGATGCCTTTTAGCGGTCCGTTATCCCCATTGGGACCCTGTGCTCCTATTATAAATGGCGCGTTGTTCGTAGCAGGTTTGCCAGCCGCACCGCGTGGATTAAACTGTTCACCGTCAACATAAGGAATCAGATTCTTCTCGTCATACACCCCGGCGACAAAGTGCCATTCATTATCCGTGACCTCTTTGCTGCCTACCTGCAGGTCTTGCGCACCGCCAGGAAGTGTAAACCCAAAAGTCATCACGCCCGGACGAATCCACATTGTATAGTTCCGATCCGGCCACGCCTCTTTGCCAAGAATAATTTGGTATGGATCGACGATCTTAGGGACTTTTATCCATGCAGTCATTGTCCACTGTCTGAGGTTCATGACATCCGCATGCGGCACAAGGACATGACCACCATCAAATTTAAGCGCGCTCTCAAATTTACCATCTGCCCACGCCACCTCACCGACAATTTCACCGTGGTGCTCGTTACCGGATACATCTTTGACGATTTTGCCGTTTCCTTCATCGAAGAGCCAGACACCTATTACGTCAGCGTTGGCACTGGTAATCCTGAAATAACAAAAAATGCTCAGTAGGAGCATTAAGACGGTTAACCTTTTCACTTGTGTAATCCTCCTTGTGTCATTCCTTATTATTCTGTGATTCTGTATCAACTATTTTTCTATTTTAGCAGATTTACTGTAAAGATGCACGCATTTTTTCTATTGCCATCTGCTTCATTGTTAGGTTAGAATAAAGGAGGTTTCCGGGATGTGAATCCATCTTCGCTTTTTATGAAACGGGTTATCCTTGTCTTTGAAAGGGCATTTTGATGAAAGCTTTTGTCGATCTGACGGCGTGGATTGGATGCGTCGGATTTTTGGCACTTATGGTTTTCTTAGTGTTTTTCTGCACAGAGGACGAGAAATGAAAGGTATCCATACAATGCCAAAATATCGGAGTGCAATCATCGGTTGTGGTGGTAGAGCCTACGGTCACGCAAATGCCTATCAACTTATATCGCGGGGTGAATTGGTCGCGTGTGCGAACCGGTCAGATACCGCCCGACGCGAAAAATTTGCTGAGACTTTCGGGATTACCGGCTATGCAAACGCCGAGGAGATGCTCCGAACAGAGAAACCCGATCTTGTTCATCTTATTACTATGCCGGATCAGTGGCGTGAACTCATGCCGATGGTATCAGAACTTGGTGTGCCGGCGTGTCTTGTTGAAAAGCCAATTGCCTGCGGTGTTGAAGATTGGCGTTTGCTGTGCGAATTGGAAACGCGAACGGCTACAAAATTTGGTGTTGGAAAACAGTACCGCTGGCACCCCGGACTTATCAGTTGCCGGGAGGTAGTGCAGAGTGGTAAATTAGGAAAAATTCATCTTTTAGATTTTTCGTGTGGTATGAACCTCTCTGCCCAAGGCACACATATCATTGATTGGGCAATGTCTCTGAATAACAATTCTCCGATCATTCGAGTTTTCGGTGCTGTCAGCGGTATTGCGTCACTTGATAGCACCTATCCAGCCCCCGATACGTCATCGTGTCAGGTCTTATTTGAAAACGGTGTCTCTGGGGTTTGGAATACTGGTTTTACATCACCACGCATCATGGACGACGATGCTATCTACAAACACTGTCGTGTTGCCGCATACGGTGAAAGCGGTCATATACGCTTTGAGGAATTCGGTGGATGGGAAATCTTTTCCAAAGAAAAAATAGAAAACCACCAAACGACTCCTGATGAATGGCGTGAAAATAACGACCTCGCCCAGGCACGTCTCACAGAAGCGATGTTTGATTGGATTGAAGACGATACGTGTCCTGTCGAAACGAACCTCAAACTCGCATTGCACCAGTTCAACGCAATTTTGGGCATCTATGCAAGTGCGATCTCTCACCAACCGATTGACATCCCTTTTGATCCTCCCGCAGACCTTGATTCGCAACTTCGTGAGGCGTTATCGCATTCCCGACCCGACCATGCCAAAATTTGACAAATTCATGATTTTATGCTATACTATTAAAGGTTTAATGTTAGAATAAGCACAGTAAGTTTGACACTACGAAAGGGCTATTTTGTCTACGCCAAATACGGCATCTTCAGAGCCACACATCCACATCGCGCCATCGGTGATGTGCGCGGATTTATGCAACTTGGAAACCGATGTTCGGGAATTGGAGGCTGCAGGGATTAATATGCTCCATTTCGACTTGATGGACGCGCATTTCGTCCCGAATATGCCGATTGGACTTGCCCTCATCGAAAAATTACGCCCGAAAACAGACTGCGCTTTTGACATTCACCTCATGGTGGAAAACAACGATTTCTTTGTAGATGCGGTCGCAGAGATTGGCGTTCAGCAGATAGCGGTTCATGTTGAATCGGCAACGCACCTTGATAGAACGTTATCTCTCATTCAAGCGCACGGCATCAAGACTGGCGCAGCACTGAATCCAGCAACACCGCTCTCTGCATTGGATTATGTTCTTGACCGACTCGATTTTGTGCTGATTATGACGGTAAATCCGGGTTTTGCGGGGCAGAAAGTCGTCCCGGCGACGCTCCGAAAGATCGCGGAATGTCGCACTTTTTTGGATAGACACGCTGTTGATCTATCCATTGAGGTTGATGGCAACGTGAGTTTTGAAAATATCCCTAAAATGGTATCTGCAGGTGCTGATATTTTGGTTGGCGGCACAAGTAGCGTTTTTCAAAGATCCGGTTCACGCGCTGAGAACGTCCAACGGACGCAGCAGGCAATTGCTTTAGGGCTTGCCCAGAGATTTTCTAAAAGCTGCCGTGAAATATAGTAGAACGATGTCCAAATTTAATAGTTGAAGATTCATCGTCCAGGGGCAGTCGGAATTAACCAGAGACCGCCGCGTAATGGAATGGAGCGGTGCCCAGATTTAATAATTAAAAAAATGGAAGCATTGGTACTTCATGGCGTTGGCGATTTACGGTTAGAGCAGATTCCGGTACCACCTCTCGCTGAAGGTAATGTGCGCGTCCGGATTGGGTTCTGTGGTGTCTGCGGCTCTGATATTCCGAGAATTTTCGTCAAAGGGACTTATAGTTTCCCAACAGTTTGTGGACACGAATTCGCTGGTATCGTTGACGCATGCGGTCCCGGTGTTGACGATTTTGTTCCGGGTGATCCCGTCGTTGTGTTTCCGCTGCTTTGGTGTGGTACCTGTGCTGCGTGTGAACACGGAAAATATGTCCAATGTCATGACTATGATTATCTCGGTTCACGAAGCGACGGTGCGTTTGCTGAGTATATCGTCGCACCGAAAGAGAATTTGATCGCTGTTCCACCGGGTGTGACTCTGGAAGAGGCAGCGATGACAGAGCCTGCTGCAGTCGCACTTCACGCAGCCCGCCGGGCGGATATGTCGCTTGCTGGAAAGACTGTCGCTATCTTCGGGGCAGGCCCCATCGGATTAATGACGGCGCAGTGGGCGAAAATCATGGGCGCGATAACAGTATTGCTTTTTGATATTGTCGCGGAGAAACTTGAACTCGCGAAACAACTCGGCTTTGATAGAGTGTTTAACACTACGACTGAAGAGCCGGTTGAAGTTGTGAACGCACATACGGATGGAAAGGGCGCACACGTTTGTATTGAGGCTGCTGGGGTTCCTGCTACCTATCGTGATGCGCTGGGGAGTGTCGGACGCGGCGGTAGCGTCGTTTTGCTCGGTAACCCTGCTACAGATGTAACGCTTCCTGCAGTGCTTATATCGCAGTTAATGCGGCGTGAAGTGAGCATTTTGGGAACGTGGAATTCCGATTATAGTGCCGCTGGCAACGACGACGATTGGCGCACTGTACTTCAAGCGATGGCTTCTGGCATGTTAACACTCATGCCGCTCATAACACATAAAGTGCCATTAACAGATAGTTCCGACATGTTGCATAGAATGCGAGACAAGAGTGAGTTTTACGCGAAAGTTTTGATTCACCCCTGAAAAACGTAGCTTGAAACGTAGTCGAAGGGTTTTTGCGAACGCTAAAATCCAATGCGAAGAAAGTGTTTCTTCAGATATGCACCGAAGATCTTCAAAGTCCAAATCCATTTGCCTTAACCGCAAGGAAAGTTAAAAATATGAAAGCGGCTATACTTGAAAGTCTTGACAACTTAAGCGTGAAAGAAGTACCCGAACCTGAAATCGATGACGATGCCGCTTTGATGCGGATTGAAGCTGTTAGTATATGCGGTTCTGATGTCCGCATTCTCCATCACGGTAACCCAAGAGTTAAACCCCCCACCATTATTGGACATGAAAATTCCGGTGTCATCGTTAAGACTGGCAAAAACGTGACGCGCGTTAAAGAAGGGGATCGGGTATCAATCGGTGCTGATGTTCCCTGTGGACAGTGCCATTGGTGTCGAGATGGTCTCGGAAACAACTGCCACATCAACTACGCCATCGGTTATCAAATCCCTGGTGCTTTTGCGCAATATATGAAACTTCCCCGCCTCGTTTTGGAAGAGGGCCCCGTTACCCCATTCGATGCGACGCTCAGTTTCGATGAGGCTGCCCTCGCTGAACCGCTTGCTTGTGCCATCAACGGGCTTGAACTCGTCAATATGTCTCTCGGCAAAACCGTCGTTATTATCGGTCTTGGACCGATCGGATGTATGATGATTGACCTCGCGCGGGTTATGGGTGCTACGAAAGTCATTGGTGTACAACGGAGCAAACTCCGAATGGAGATCGCAAAGTTCTACGAGGCAGATGCCTATATAGCTTCTGAAGAGGAAGATGTCATTGAGAGATGTAAGGAAGAAACAGCTGGCGAGGGACCTGATATCGTCGTTACAACGTGCGGTTCGGTTGAGGCACACGAACAGGCGATTGAAATGGTAGCACACCGCGGGTATGTCAACCTGTTTGGCGGGTTGCCAAAGACGATGCGCCCGATGAGCGTTCTCTCAAATGTTATCCACTATAAAGAGTGTTTCGTCACTGGTTCACACGGGTGTGTGCCACGTCACCATGAGTTGGCAGTCCGTCTCCTTGAAAAAGGTTTAGTGCGTGTGAAACCGCTCATTACACACCACTTCCCGCTCGTTGAGATTGACAAGGCGTTTGAGGCGATGGAATCCCGAAAAGGAATGAAGATTATGATACACCCACATCAGGCGGGTACAGGAGGATAAACGGATATAATGCAAGATTTTTCGCGATTTGTTCGAGAAGTGCCAGATTTTCCGAAACCGGGAATTTTATTTAAAGACATCACGCCACTTTTAGGAAATCCAACCGCCTTTCATCGGGTAATTGATGAGTTCGCGCGCCATTATAAATATGAAGCCATTGATGTTGTTGCGGGACCCGAGGCACGCGGTTTCATTTTCTCAACGGTGCTCGCTTATCGGATCGGTGCTGCTTTTGTCCCTATCCGGAAAAAGGGTAAGTTGCCTTATGAGGCGCACGAAGTTACATACGATCTTGAATACGGCAGTGATACGATCGAAATTCATCAAGATGCGTTCCCTAAAGACAGTAGAGTGCTCCTATGCGATGATCTCTTAGCAACTGGTGGGACACTCGCTGCCTCCGTTGAACTTGTTGAAAAACTGGGAGGACACATCGTTGGTATCGCTGTTTTAATTGAGTTATTGGAACTTGAAGGCAGGGAGAAGATTCCGAACTACGATGTTTTTTCGCTCATGAAATATTAGGCTGTACTATATGCGCCTGTAGCTCAGGGGATTAGAGCAGTGGTTTCCTAAACCACGTGTCGGGGGTTCGATTCCTCCCAGGCGCATTTGAAATGGTTGTCAAGGATGGCTATCTGAAACCGTTGACTGATTGCTAACGGAAACCGATGGTTATTCTTCTGACAACCCATAACTGATAATTGATAATCATTCTAATGTTTAGGAGTAATTTTGGATGTACAGATTCAATATCTGGAAAATAGTTTTAATCATCGGGGTATTATTGCTCGCTACGTTATACCTTATCCCGACCCCGGATAGCTTCTACAATCCGCTATACGGGAATTTACCGCTTTGGATGCAGGAAAAGCTGCCGTCTTTTGAAATCACTGAGGATAAGGATTTTAAGGTGAGCCTCGCAGAGGTTGAATACCCCGAAGGAATAAGTTTCCAGGACGCAACCAGTGAATTAAAGGATGTCTTCGGGGTCCACTTAGGAAAACTTGATTTTGAGCAGGCGGTTGATTATGAATTTGATACCACTGAGGCACACGAATTTTATGTTCGGCTCATTTCAGAAAAAGCGCGTCAGAACCCACGCGCGACACTCAACAATTTACACCTATACGGGAGCCTCCCAGGATTTGTCAGACGGATCGTACCCGATACCCGATTGAAGTTAGGCTTAGATCTCAAAGGCGGTGTCCATCTTGTACTTGAGGTAGATTTGGAAACCTCCAAAGCTGAACTTTTCCGCCAACATGCCTACTCTATCCCTGAGCAACTCCGCGCAGACGAAGTTTTGTGCCGTGAAGTTAAACAGGTAGAGGGACAAGACGCGCTCAATGTATTTATCGGTATTCCCTCTCGACTCCGATCCGATGCGGATCAAAAAGCACAATACTTGGAAAAAGCACAACGGCTTCTTAACGAAATCGAATTTTTTGAAGATGCACAGGTCAATAACGAAACAGACACACAATCCATATATCAGTTGAGACTCAGCCAAAGCGGTATTCAAAAATATAGTGAGCAGGCGATTGAACAGGTTCTTATTGTCTTACGAAATCGTGTGGATGCTTTTGGCGTTTCTGAACCGTCTATCCGACGCGAGGCGAATCACCCAAGAATTATCGTCGAGCTTCCGGGTGCTGAAGATTCCTCAAAACCGCTACAGATCGTTAGGGAGATGGGTAGACTCGAATTCAAACTCGTCAGGAAATCACCTGCTGGCGGCAATTTCTGGAGCGGCACCGCCGATACGCCGCCCCCGGATGATATCCCAGAGGATAGTGAGGTTCGCTACCATCACGAAACTGGCAATTGGTACGTCTTGGAAAGTCCTGTACTGCTAACTGGGGACCGGATTACCGATGCTTTTCCGACCACAGGCAGAACCAGTTTTGATATTGTCGTTTCATTGAGTTTTGATGGTGCTGGCAGGCGTAAGTTCGCGCAAGTCACAGGCGACCATGTCGGCGAACATCTGGCGATTCTCCTTGATGAGAAGGTTCAGTCTGCACCCGTCATCCAAGACCAGATTATCGGAAATGCTGTTATTCAAGGAAGCTTCACTTACGAGGAGGCGAGTTTCCTGTCTAATATCTTGAAAGCAGGCGCCTTTCCTGTCGGTGTCCAGATCGCCGAAGAACGGACTGTCGGGCCCACCCTCGGGCAAGAATCTATTGACAACGGCATTCGCGCGGCACTCATCGGCTTGGGTATCGTCCTGATTTTCATGATAATCTACTATCGTCTCTCTGGGTTAATCGCGATTGTCGCGCTCGTCTTTAATATGGTGATTCTTCTCGGTGCTTTGGCTGGCTTCGGTGCGGCATTGACGCTTCCGGGTATCGCTGGACTTGTCCTTACAATCGGAATAGCTGTCGATGCGAATGTCCTCATCTTTGAGCGCATTCGCGAGGAATTACGGACCAACAAAACCGTCTGGGCGGCTATCACAAGCGGCTATCAGCGCGCATTTATAACGATTTTGGATGCCAACCTTACCACATTCTTTACCGCACTTGTGCTCTATCATTTTGGTACAGGTCCGATTAAAGGGTTCGCGGTAACGCTCGGTATCGGTATCCTCGCGAGTATGTTCACAGCTATCGTTGTTACACGCGAGATTTATGGCTTAGCAATCGGGAACCGAGACGTGCAGAAACTTAGCATTTAACAAAAGCAAAAGCGTAAAGGACAGAAAATTGGAACTACTTAGAAATACAAACTTTGATTTTATTAGCAAACATCGCACCGGCTTTGTATTTTCAGCCGTGGTCATTTTTATCGGCTTGGTTTTCCTCGGAATCCATCAGGGACCGAACTTCGGGATTGACTTTCGCGGCGGTGTTAAAATCCAAGCCAAGTTCAATAGAGTTGTTACAGAGACTGAGTTACAAACCAAACTCGCTGAAATCGGTTACGACCGCGCAAGCATTCAGATTGACGCGGGAAAAAACGAAGCCTCTATCTCCTTGGGGCATCGTCCTGAATTTCAGCAACAACTCATTAATATCCCAATTATGGCGGATCCTGGGGATGCAACCGCTACCGGTCTGCAGGTGAGTAAGACCGCTGAAAAAGCACATCTATTAGCCGCAGGCGACACCGTTCAACTTATTGACGGCACTTCGCAACAACGCAATGAGATTATTGCACGGGAAGACAGTGCCGAAGGCGACGCAATTAACCTAACCTTCGCGAACCCTATCGGAATTGACTTGAGTGAAAATGCCACTGTCCAAATTCAAGCGAGTGTCGGTAGAATCCTTACGGATGCGCTTCTGGAAGGCAGAGACGGTTGGCAAGCACTCGTTGGTGGGGTCAACGTCTCTGAAGTCGGACCGAGCGTCGGGCGCGACCTCAAATGGGCTGCGCTCTGGTCTGTACTCTCGTCAATTGTCATTTTATTAATTTATATCTCTTGGCGGTTTGAGTTCCCGTTCGCTATCGGCGCGATCGCCGCGCTCGTCCACGACGTACTAATCACCTTAGGTGTCTTTGCTGTTTTGTCGAAAGAGATTAATCTACCGACAGTGGCGGCGTTTCTCACGATTATCGGGTATTCACTCAACGACACAATCGTCGTGTTTGACAGGATTCGAGAAAACTCGCAATCCTTACGCGGGACAGACTACATTACTGTCATTAACCGGAGTATCAACCAATCACTGAGTCGGACTGTTATCACGTCTTTGACAACGTTGTTTGTTGTTTTGGTTATCTTTGTCCTTTCCAGTGCAGGTGAGGAAATTAACACCTTCGCCTTAGCACTTATCGTTGGTGTGTTGATAGGCACCTACTCCTCGGTCTTCATCGCAAGTCCGATTTTGTATCTCTGGAATCCGGGACAGCAACCCGCGCAATAATAAGAATGGCTATCAGTCATCAGCAGTCAGTAAAAGAAACTTATGACTTAATCAAAAGACCTCTTAACTGATGGCTGACAGCCGATAGCCGACAGCCATTTATATGAAAATATTGATCTTAAGTCCTTACACAACTGGGCAAAAGCAGAAACCCGATAATCCACTTCGAGCTGAAGATTGTACGTCACCTGAACGTCTTGAGGCGCGAATAAAGGAACTCTGTGGTTACAATGCGGAAGGTTGGTATAGTGAAAGCAGAGACTATAGTGCGCCCGCTGGAGAGATGTTTTCGGGTCCCATGAACACGCAATTACGGGCAGGGTTAAAACAGATTCGGGAACACAATCCGGACGATAAGGTAACCCTTGATCTCTATTTTCCGTGGTATTTTTGTCGTGTTGATGGGAAAAGGAGTCCGGTTAACGAGAAAGACATTATCGTTCCTTTTGATACCGCACCACTTCACGAACTTGAGGTTTTAGAATACGATGAGAGTGGTGTCCCGGAACAGACCGCAAATTTGATTGACAGTTACGATCTCGTCTTTTCGCTATTGCGGCAAGAGGATATTCAATCATTGCAACGTGTTTTTCAGGTGGAACGGGCGACAACGCTAATTTTCTTGCTTGCGAAAAGTCACAAGCACGTCGTCAATGAAAACTTACCGAACCTCCATGTTGTTGAAACTGGTAGTGATTTGCAGAAAAGCCTTCGCACCACAAATTGGGCGATGAAGGGGGTTGTGTTGAGGAGATTGTGTGAAGCCGCGTGTCGTGACGGTTCCCAGGTCTTTGAACGAGTCAAACAAGACCCTCAACAGTTAATTGAAATCGCACGTAGACCCGAATCTGAACAAAAATAGTAATTTCTGTGTGGTGAAGAAATGAATCTCCCAACACCCGTTATCAGCGATAATTCACGACGTATTATCGGTGAATCCGCACCGATGCAGGTGGTTTTACGTCAAGTCGCGCAGGTCGCGCCGACGAATGCGACTGTCCTCATTACAGGCGAAACAGGTGTCGGAAAAGATGTCATTGCACAGGCTATTCATGAGGGTAGCCCGCGTAAAAATAGACCCTTCAAAGCAGTCAACTGCGGCGCATTTTACCAAGACCTCCTGCAAAGTGAACTTTTCGGACATGAAAAAGGTGCCTTCACGGGTGCAACAAACCAAAGACGCGGTGTGTTTGAACAGGCGGATGCGGGGACGCTGTTTCTTGATGAGGTCGCGGAAATGTCACCTGAAGTGCAGGTGAAATTTCTTCGCGTCTTAGAAACACAGGAATTCACCCGACTCGGCGGCGAAAGAAATATCAAGGTCAATGTCCGAATTATCGCTGCCACAAATGTCAATCTTGCGACATCGGTCAGGCAGAAAAAATTTAGACAGGACCTCTACTATCGCCTCAACCTCTTTCGCATCCAAATCCCGCCACTCCGCGACCGTCGCGAAGACATTCCACTTTTCGTCTCCGCGTTCATCCCTGAATTAAGCGCAGAACACGGTAAGCCCATTACCGGTATAACATCGGAGGCACTCGATTATCTCCAGAATGCTGATTGGTACGGCAACGTGCGTGAACTCAGAAACGCCATAGAAAGCGCAATTATCTCAGCCACCACCGAAGAACTGCAACTGAAAGATTTCCCGATGGATCCGGAAGCTCAGCAGGTTTCCTTAGTGCCTGTGCAAACTTCTGGCACGCAGCTCGTTGACGCAACCCCCACCGAGACAGACCTGCTTGATGAACCAGGTGGAGCTTTACAGGTTGTTGATACCGCTGCGGGTGCAATCGCGACGGGAAATATGGTTTCCATTTACAAGACGATTCTCGGACTTATCCTCTCAGCGATCCGTCTACTGGAGCCAGCTGCCACAGCCAATAACGAAGTGCCGTTCCTCATTCCAGATGAAGATACCAGTTGGATGCAAATTAGCGACACAGATGACGCTGCAGAGGTCCTCAAAAAAGCGTTGGAAATCCTTTCAACGATCGCCAAAACGCTTGAGTATCGAGCACAGGAAGGCGTTTTACCGATTGCTGCACCCATGGAACAGCGCGGCGGTTCACAAGGTGAATATCTGCCTGTGCTTGATGAGGAAGAAGTCATCGGTAGGGTCGGTATGACGATGGCAGAAATTGAGCGGGCAGCGATCCAAAAGACGCTCGCGGAAGCCGATGGGAATAAAACAGAAGCAGCAAAAATTCTCGACATTGGCGTACGAACCTTACACCGAAAGTTGGACGCATATAAACAGGAAACTAATAGCGGATCGGATTAACTTGAGGTTTTAGTCCTTTTTGTGGTACAGTAATACGTGAGTGAAGACTCTGTCAATAACCCCCGATTAAAATCCTTACTGTTACCCATAAGTATAGTTGTGAGG
>VYCT01000227.1 GCA_009843785.1 Candidatus Poribacteria bacterium
CACTAAAAACCTTTCACCACAAACCTTCAGAAAAAAATGGGGGTAAGTGACAAAAACGAGGATTCGTTTTGATTGCCAAACTACTACACACGAGATCCTTTTGGAAAAAAAAGAGATGTGATATAATACATCGCATGAACGGAGTATAGGGAACCTGTTATACTGTTGTTATTATTTGTTTCAAGAAAATTTTGAACATGGAGGCGTTAAAATGAAATTACTAACCTCAAGTATTGTGTTACTCTTATGTCTTTGTGCCGTTTCATCGTGGTCACTCGAAGAGGATGACCCAGCGATTGTTGGCGTGTGGCTCTTTGAAGGCGATGCTAAAGATGCATCAGGCAACGGCAATGATGGAAAGATTGTCGGCAATTTTAAATTTGAAAACGGTAAATTTGGGAAGGCAGTCCTCGCTGGAGGCGGTGGCAGTATTGATGTCCAAGATTCAAAAAGCATCCAGAGCGTCAGTGACGAATTGACTGTGGCTGCTTGGTTCCGAGTAGATGCCGACTCAGATACGGGGGTCAGAAAAAATGGTGCTTACTTGCTGGAGGATCAGTCTGGTGGCGAACCAATACCTGACGGTTTCTCTTTCAGGGTTTGGACAGATGCAGGTATCACCCCTGGGTTCTATGGCAAAACAGAACTGGAACAGGGAAAGTGGCACCATGTTGCAGGGACGTACGACGGCTTAAATGTTGAGATGTATGTTGATGGTGAGCCGGAAAGTAAAAAAGGCGCGTTGTCGGATGCCAAGGCAGATTGGAAACCGGAGTGGAACGGTAAGGTCGCTGCGGGTCAGGTTTTGCAGCTCAAATTCGGTCCAGAGTCCTTTACTGGTGGTATTGACGAGATTGTGATTCTCAGCCGTGCCCTTGAGGCAGATGAGATTCAGCAGCTCCTGAACGGTTGGGAGGATGCTTTCGCCGTTGAGCCGGAAGGAAAATTGGCAACAGCGTGGGGAAGAGTGAAGGCTGCCCGATAATCTAATCAGTGAAGCAAGTCCATTTTCACTACGCGAGGACACGCGCAAGGGCGGTCCTCGCACAATATTTTAAGCATATCTTTTATCGTTCAATCGAACGCCAAAATCTTCTTAATCTTACCCGGTTGTGCCCAATTGCACTTTCCTGCCCCATTCAGTTGCCGTAACAAAGTCGGAATCTCTGGATGCTCAAGTGCGGTCTTAATCCGTTGTGCGTCATGCGCAGTCCAACACGGAATGAATGCGTGCATTGCCTGATTCCCCTGCCACATCTGCCCCGCTACACTGCTCAGCACTACCGGTGTAAAATCGCTTTTTCCATACGCCTGCCAGATCACTTTGAAAGGCGCGAACGCGTATGCACCCACACCGAGCAGTGTCCACCAATAACCTCTATTGATGGCAGATTGGAGAAGCGTCCCTTTACGGGCTTTTAGAGCCTCTTGGGCGTTCTGAAGGTGCTTTTTTAAGGTATCCCACTGTTCGATTTCTTCTGATAGGAGCGGTTTTCCTGTCTGCTGATGGTACGGCAACAAAATCCACTTGTGCGGTGAAAGTGAGTTTTGTTGCCATATCTCCTTTGTTGCGAGCGGGTATAAAAACTGTTCAGGGAGATGTGAAGGTTTGCGATCAAAGATAAAGACACTATTTGCACCACAGGTATTCACGCCCTGTCGCGGTTTTTGTTCCGGTCTCAATCTGATTTCAAGCGTCGTGTCCGTATTCAGTTCATCAAGGTCCTTCACAATCCGCCACGGATCTGTCGGGTTTTTGAGCGGCAGTGCCTTATGTTCAACCCAGTCGCCGTTCGACTCCTTGAAATACGAGATTGGGAAATCCTGCCGTGTATCTCCACGAAATTTAGCGCAACAGTAGGATGTGCCGATACCCTCAAACACTTTCGTTGATGTAAATTCATAGACGGTATCTATAGCAAAATATCTACGGGCGTCAACCCCGTTTAGCGCAGATCTGGCACTATAATTCCGAAATCCGCTATGAGCACCCTCGCCAAAGAAGAGAGAGGTCGGGATGTAAAAGTATCCTGCGCCGTTCTTTTGCAGCAATCTTCCCAAAGCCACCTTCAGCACCAGTGCCGCTATATCCGTCCGAGAAGAACCCAGAAGGGTTTTCTGTCTATCTGGCACAAGTCCTTCTTCAAGGAAAAAGGGTTTTACACGCGTTTTATATGCTGTCGGTAAATCTCCGAAGTTAGCCCACGGCGGATTCCCAACGAGAATATCATATTTTCCCTCATGCGCCTCCGTGATGACATCTTGGCAGAAGATTTGAGAGGTGGGAAAGTCTATACCAAACTCGCGCTTGACGTTTTCTCTAAACTGTTCAAGATGTGACGGGACAATCTCAATAAGCGTCAGCCGTGAGAGGCGTTCAGGCGTAATAGGAACGCCTTTTTGTCTTGCAATATGGAGCATCGCAAGCGGGAACGCACCCGCTCCAGCAGTCGGATCGCAGATATGTGCCCCCTTAAGCCATGCGTCAAAGATGTTCCATCTGTTGATGAGCCATTCTGCCCATTTCAAAGGTGTAAAAACCTGTCCAATGTGTTTTTTCATTTGGTTAAAGAATAATCCAAGTTGTCAGTTTGTAGCATAGGCTGTTAGCCTGTGCCTAAATGAGCGCAACCATAAGTGTCAATTTTAGAAAAAATAACTGCCTCGGTACCAGGCCCGGTAGGTTCGGTTTCCTAACCGAACCGGATTTTACATAGAAACCTTAAAGACTTCAAAAACCTCTTGAATCCCGTACGGATGGTATCTGTGTAGAAAAACGGGATCTCACAGACCTAAGCCTTGTAGGGGCGGCATTTGTAGAGACGTTGCCACAAAATACCGTGAAAAATCCCTAAATTGACACCTATGGTGCCTAAATCGGCGCAACATAACAGGATACGCTACAAAATACCACAAATAATGAACTTTTTTAGCGGAAAACACTACCTGCATACTCAAGGTTCTGTAAGTAGAAACTTGGGTTAAAGGATACCTATTATTCTCCCTTTTTGCAACAATTATCTTGAAATTTGGATCGTTTTGAATTATAATGAGTTCGCAGTTATGGGACCAACATTCTGTCGCCATTCCAATCGGTAAACGCATAAAATTTACGCAGTGTTTTGCTTGGGTGTTTCCCCTAAGCGATAAATCACCTTACTACGAGCAGGTACACCTTGGGAATATATGTGTTTCTCAAAGGTTTCTATGTGGTTTGTAGTAGCGCAATTCTGCGGCGTACTTGCCCAAATGCGACGGGCATTATTGCGCGTCGTATAAATCCTGACTTATTAAGGTATAAAATAGAGGGTAGTGATGTCATATCAAACAATAATCAACAAATATCGGCAGAATATCTACAGTATCCAAGCCGAGCCAAATGCAACCGCAGAGCTCTCCCTTCATACATATATTCAAGACTTCCTTGAAGAAACAGCAGATTTTTTAGGACATGACGTCACAATTATTCATGAGCCCCGAAAACTTGATATTGGCAGACCAGATTTTGTTGTACAGGATGGGTTATTACATGTCGGTTATGTGGAAGCCGAAGCATTTGAAACAGATCTGGACAGACTCACAGGACACGCCAAAACACAGACCGAGCGATTCATCGAAAACCTTGATAACTTTGTGCTCACCAATTTTGTCGAGTTTCAGTTGTATACGGAGGGTACGCTTCGCGCAAAGGCAAGCCTCACTGGAACGCAAGAGAACGACGAAAAATTAGAAACGCTGCTTGATCGGTTTTTGGGCTCGCACCCAATATCTCTTGCAACCCCAGAGGCACTCGCAAATTATCTTGCCCGCCGCACACGTGAACTCCGAATCCAAATCACGACGACGTTAACCGATGAACAGAGCGACATTTACGGGATGTTTAAAGCGTTTCAAGAGCTCCTTCTCGCTGCGCTAACACCGGATGACTTCGCCGATATGTATGCCCAGACACTCGCTTATGGACTCTTCGCAGCACGATGCACATTGCCGAATGCTACAAACTTTTCACGCTTCACCGCCTACACCGCGCTACCCCGGTCAAATCCGTTCCTACGACGGCTCTTTTACTACATCGCCTCGCCGGAATTAGATAACAACCTCACATGGATTTTGGACGATATAGCAGACCTTTTGCGAAACGTTCCCACGGAGATGCTCCGCACCGCCTTTGACGCACAAACGCACATTGCAGATCCGATTATCCATTTTTACGAGACATTTCTGGCGGAGTATGATGCCACACGGCGTGTGGACCGTGGAGTCTACTATACGCCGCCGCAAGCCATCTCCTATATTGTGCGCTCTGTAGATTCGCTCCTTAAGACTGACCTTCGTAAAGTTGATGGTATTGCCGATGGGAACGCGCTTATCTTGGATCCTGCGACCGGCACCGGTGGATTTCTCTTGGCAGTCTTAGAGCATATCCAACAGTATGTTACCAAGGCGTACGGCACAGGCTATTGGCAGCGGTATGTGAATGGGGAACTCGTCAGAAGGCTCGCCGGTTTTGAAATTTTAGTGGCACCCTATACGATTGCACATCTCAAATTGAGCATGTTTCTCCAAAGGCAGGGGTGGAATCCCGAAAATACGGAACGATTGGGCATCTATCTAACGAATACACTTGAGGAACCGCGAGAGAAGGAACGTTATATTTTTGCCAGTTTCATCTCTGATGAGGCAAACGCAGCAGTTTCAGTGAAAAAAGACGCACCTATCCTTGCGATTTTAGGGAACCCACCGTATCCCCGGAGTACTGCCAATCCAAGTCGTGATTCGGATGGAAATTTAAATTTTATCGGACGGCTCATAGAGGATTACAAAAGCCTCGACGGGAAACGGATGGCGGAGCCTAACTATCAAGTCCTTCAGGCGGATTATGTGAAATTTATCCGATGGGCACAGTGGCGAATTGACAAAAACGGGGAAGGCGTTATCGGTTACATTGTCAATAACAGTTTTTTAGATGGTGTCATCTTTCGGGGTATGCGGCGGAGCTTGATGAACAGTTTCAATGCCATCTATTGCCTTAATTTACACGGAAGTAGCAGGATTAAGGAAGATATCCCTGATGCGGAAATAGACGAAAATATCTTTGACATCCAACAAGGGGTCTCAATTCTGTTGTGTGTTAAAGAACGCGATAATCCGAACGCAGCAAAAATCTATTATGCGGATCTATGGGGAAGTCGAGAGGAAAAGTACACAACGCTTTTGAATACTGATGTTCAAAGCACCGATTGGACAGAACTCCACGCGACATCGTCTCTCTATCTCTTTGTACCCCATGATGCTGCCTACATTGCCGAATATGAAAAAGGTTGGGATCTGACAGACATCTTTCAGTCGAGTTCGATTGGTGTCCTCACTGCGCGCGACAAACTCACTGTTCATCGGACCCCGGAAGCCGTGCACGCCACCGTGACCGATTTTGCGGCACTTCCTGAAGCCGAAGCGAGACAGAAATATAAACTGCCAAAGGATAGTACGGATTGGAAGGTCATTGATGCACAGGCAGATCTCCGCAACCATCCTGAAAGAGAAAAACATATTGTTCCTATTTACTATCGTCCGTTGGATACGCGTTATACCTACTACACTGGGCGGTCAGGTGGATTCCACTGCCGACCGCGCCCCGCTATTAGTTCGCAACTCGTTTTTGGTGAAAATCTTGCTCTTTGTACCTGTCGAGGTATCAAGGCCCCGGTCTGGCAACACGTCTTGGTAACTGACCGAATTACCGCACACGGTACTATCTCAAATAAAGAGGGACCCACTCATGTTTTCCCACTTTACATTTACGCACATCCGGAGAGGCAAGACCTATCTACCGAACGTTCTACCAATCTAAAGCCGGCGTTTCTTAAGGCATTCTCCGAGAAATTAGGGTTACCCCAAACAGGGCAGTTTGATATGCCTGAGGGCATATCCCCGGAAAACGTCCTCGCTTATATCTACGCCGTCCTGCATAGTCCCACCTATCGCGACCGCTACTATGAATTCTTGAAATACGGGTTTCCACGCATCCCGTTGCCAAAAGATATTTCACATTTTCGGAGACTGTCAACACTCGGTCAACGTTTGATGAATATGCATCTCCTAAAAAATGTGCCGGGCCCGCCTCGGCATCGGTTTGAGGGTGAAGGCGATGGTGTTGTCTCAAAACTCGCTTATCGTGATGGGCATGTCTGGATTAACCCAACTCAGCACTTCGCCAACGTTCCAGAGGCAGTCTGGGAGTTTGAGATCGGTGCGTATCAGGTATGTGAAAAGTGGCTTCAGGATCGGAAGGGAGAAGTCCTAAGCGATGTGGAGCTCCAGCAGTACCAGCAGATTCTCGTAGCCGTAGCCGAAACGATTGACATTGTGATGGAATTGGATGTAGAGAATAACGCATAACTATAAGTGTGATCCAGCGTGAATTTTCCAACTAAATTTTAACTTGATAATAGACCCAGAACACATTATAATTCAAAGTAGAATCTACCGATGGCGGATGAATTGTGAGTAAACTTCAATATCCCTTTAATATAAGTGCCTTGTCTATTGAAGAAGGTGGTGGCTACCTAATTGAATTTCCTGACTTGCCGGGTTGTATCTCCGATGGAGAAACAATTGACGAAGCGATAACCAACGGGAAGGACGCGATGTTCTGTTGGATAGAAACAGCAAAACAGTACGGCGATGAGGTGCCTCAGCCCAGTCCAGATGTACACTCGCTTGAGTTTTTTGAAAGTGGAACGGAGCAGGAAGAAGAACCATCGGATATTGACCTTAACACCGTAATTCGTGAGTACGAACCTTTCCCTGGAAATATACATCCAACTTGGCCGTTTGGTTGGACTGTAACTTGTCCTTGAATTTCCTTAACGACGGAACCGAAACCGGTACTCAATGCTATGCTTTCAGTATGACAAAATTGGGTGTAGAGGAGGACAACATGGAAAAGATAGCTGATGCGACATTCAAAGGTAAATTCGGTGCCTATGCCTTTGAGGTTTATACTACGGATACAATTTTCAATTCTGTTGGGGCAGTTTACATCTTCTCTAAACGAACCGTTGATTCAGATGGAAAGGGCACACATATATTTCTATACATTGGGCAAACCGATTCGCTGAAGGAGCGAATTCCAGGTCACGAAAAACACCATTGTGTAAGAAGTTACGGTGTTAATTGCATCTGTGTCCATCGAGACAATGACACGAACTCTCGCTTGCGTAAAGAAATTGATCTTTTGGCTGCAAATAAGACCCCGTGCAACGCTCAATAGTTTGTGGTAAAAAAACTGGAATGCAAACACGATTATGACACAAAAAACAAGTTTCGCCTATCACTCAGACTATCTTAATCACGACACCGGTCCCGGACATCCTGAACGACCGGATCGGTTACGGGCAAGTTTAGCAGCACTTCAACAAAGCAGTGTATGGGAGCAATTGTACCAGATTGAACCGACTCCGGCAAGCGTTGAACAGATCGCTTACGCGCATAACCCTGCCTATAGTGAACATATCCGACAACACTGTGAAAAAGAAATTCCGCTCACCTACGACACGACCGTCGGATTTGAATCGTTTGATATTGCGTTGCTTTCGACAGGCGGTGTCCTGCGAGCAGCAGATGCAGTCGCAACCGGTGAAGTGAAAAACGCTTTCGCGATGGTACGGCCACCCGGACACCACGCCACCCCCGGACAGAGCATGGGATTTTGCCTATTTAACAACATCGCTATTACGACACGCTACCTCCAGCGAGAACACGGTGTCGGAAAAGTCGCGATTGTGGATTGGGATGTCCATCACGGTAACGGCACGCAAGACATTTTCTATGAAGATGAATCCGTCTTCTTTTTTTCTATCCACCAATCACCGCTCTACCCCGGCACGGGGTCAAGTCGCGAGCGTGGTAGTGGAAAGGGGCGCGGCACGACGCTAAACGTGCCGATGCCTGCTGGAAGTGGCGATGCCGAATACATCAAAGTCTTTACAGATGTTCTCATCCCGGCACTCCGAGATTTTGCACCAGAATTTCTGTTAATCTCCGCGGGTTTCGACGCGCACTACCTCGATCCGCTTGCCGGTACTGAACTCACAGCAGACGGATTCGCTACACTCACAGACCTGATGCTTGCATTTGCCGATGAAACCACATCAGGACGCGTTGTTTCTGCGTTAGAAGGCGGATATAGTTTAGAAGGCGTATCTGAGTCTGTCGTGGCGCATGTTGAGCGGTTGGCTAAAGTGTGATGTAAGTGTCAGTTCGGATTGCCTTGTCGCGTTAGGTGTGAAGTGTTGAAGGGACTTCTTGCACCACAGGGATGACATAACTCCGAAGCGTCAAACCTGATACTGTCTCTGTTTCTACAATAGGCTCTGGATTCCGACGGTGATCAAAGACGATGTAATAGCCTTCCGTCGCGCCCTCCGATTTCAGATAAGCGGCGAGTTGTTGTTTCCCCGCTGCGTAACGGCGTGCCCCTTCCCAAATCTTGGTTTCAACGATGTATTTTTGCTGGTTGTGGAGAATGATCAGGTCGAGCCTACCGCGCCCGGTTGGCACCTCAAGGAACATCATTCCCCCGGCAGTGTGCACAAACTGGTCAAGATAAGCGTAAAGCAGATATTGTCCAACGTATTCTTGTGGGGTATCCGGCACCTGCAGGATGCGGAACCCGGCGCGGGCGATGAACGCTCGAAAGTTCTCAAGGAGCAATCCCATCTCAATTTGTCCATCAGGAGTGAGATAATCAATAAAATTAGTATCGGTGTCTTCGGAGAAATAGTCATCCTCTAGCCCGTTAAATAGGGGTTTGAAAGCTTGGAAGATGCGGTGCTGATAAATCGGGTTGACGATCTCACACATACCATCCATCCCTTCTCTGATAACCCCATAAGTGGCGAGTGCGCTCATAATGTCATTGTCTAAACTGAAGCGGATGCCTGTTTCGTAGGAGACAATTCGCATCAGGAAACTTTCAAATTGACGCTCTTTGCGGATATTGGTCAGCAGATGATCAATGTTCGTATTCCGTTCGCGAAGAAGCTGCGTGTGTACTTGTGAAAACTGTACCATCGTAATCGGCTCGGTTTTTGGAATATCAAGTTCTGTAGTGAGAATCTGTCCGAACCGGTTGACCAGGAACGGTTGCCCGGCAGTCTGTCTGTGAATAGATTCAATCACTTCGGAGGCAATGGGTTGCCCGACTTCATCAGTATACTGCCTAAAGAGGTCGTGCACCTGTTCCACGGTAAAGTTCGGCAGGTGGAATTCATCTTGGATATTGAACGGTGAGATAGACCGGTCATAGTTGAGTTGTGTGATGTTCTTGACACCTACAATGCCAACGCTGTGCAGGCATCGCTCCTCCTCGAACTGGTAGATGTGGCGGAGTGTATGAAGAAAATCACTGACGGCGGCGGGTGGGATGCCATCAAACTCATCAATGATAAAGACAACTTTCTGCTCACCGTATTCAACTGCCAGTAAGCTCACGAAATCTTCAAAAAATTCCAACATTGAACCGTGATGGCTGAATTTAGCGTTATCCAAGAATTGCATCAACGCTTCAGAAAGGATGTGGCGGCGTTTTTGGAAAACGTTTTTAATCTGTTTGCGGAGCCTTCTACAAAGCAATTCGTAAAAATCGGGAGGCGAGAAGTTTTTATAGATATCAAAACTCAGCTGGATCGGAAAATAGGTCGGATCTTCCGCGGCGAGTGTAACGAGTGCCAATCGAAAAAATGTTGTCTTGCCCGTCTGGCGCGGCGCGAAAAGGACGATGTACCGTCCATCCTTCACGCGGTTGATGAAATCTTTAACCTCTTCGGTGCGTGGGACAACATAATGCCGGTCGATTTGGACCGAACCTTGGGTACCAAACGTTCGCATCTGATTCTCCTTTCGATTGGATTGTACCGAAAAAAGAGAATTTGTCAATAAATATTTTTCGATTTCTTCCCAACATGGATTGCAACGATACCGAATGTTTTCCGATAAAACTGCACGTCCGTCAATCCACACTGCTCCATAACCTGTTTCAAGGCATCGCAATTCGGGAATTGCATAACAGAACGCGGGAGATACCCGTACGCATCGTCTTTATTACGGGAGATTAAGTTCCCAACAAAAGGCAAGATCTTCGTGAAATAGAAGTAATAGAGACCCCGAAACAGTGGGTGTGTCGGTTGCGTAAACTCTAAGATAACGACCCTGCCGCCCGGTGCGGCAACGCGCGTCATCTCGCGTATCCCCATCTCTAAATCGGAAACATTCCGAATACCGAAACCGACAGACACAACGTCAAAGGTATTGTCTAAAAACGGGAGAGTGAGGGTATCCGCCGCCAGGAAGTTTGTAGTGCGGTTAGAAACCGCACCTACCGGCTGTTGAAGTTTCTGATCCCCGATAACGAGCATCTCAAAGCAGAAATCTGAACCGATAACGAAGCCCTCTGCACCAAGTTTATCCGAATAGGCAAGCGCAAGTTCGCCCGTACCCGTACAGACATCTAATACCTTACTCGTCGGCTCAATTTCGCTTGCCTTGACGGTTTCCCGTCGCCAACTCTTATCGCGCTTGAGGCTTAACAGCGCGTTGAGAAAATCATAATGCCGCGCGATAACAGAAAAAAGTTTTTTTATTCGGTGTGCCTGCATAGTCTTGATGCCCACCTACATCCGTAATTCAGCACCAAGTTCTTGATTGAGATGCTTGACAACCTTATTGTGAAGGGCATTGACTGCCTTATCTGTCAAAGTTTCGGTTGCAGAATGATACGTGATCGCGTAGGCGAGACTCTTTTTGCCTTCCGGAACCTGTTCGCCTTCATAGACATCAAAGAGACGGACCGATTCAACTAATTCGCCACCCGTTGCGTAAATGAGTCCTGTCGGCATATCGGACAGCACTTCTTTATCCACGACAATCGCAAGGTCACGCTCAACCTTCGGATAGACAGGGATAGGTTCAAAGCGTTTGGTAAATATGGCTGCATCTACTAACGCTTCCATGTCAAAATCAAAGAGATACGCCTTATACGGCAGATCGTAATTTTCGAGCACCTCTGGATGCGCTTCTCCGAAGATACCTATCTGTTTGTTACTCGACAGTACCGCTGCGTTGCGACCGGGGTGGAAAGTCGGCGCGTCCGTTTTCTCCAGTGTGTAATCAACGATACCGCAAACCTCAAGTATCCCCTCCACAAGCCCTTTGATATCGTAGAAATCCGGTTCTCGGTACGGGTTGCTATACACACCATCCCCTACCTGTCCAGCAAGGATACCCGTAACCCGTTCCGGTTCTTTCTCTGCGCCGTTGCGAATGAAGACGCTGCCTATTTCAAAGAGCGCGATGGTGTCTATCTGGTGATTCCGGTTATGCTGCGCGTTTTCGAGTAAATTCGGTAGCAGTGTTGTACGGAGCACCGACATTTCTGGACTCAACGGATTTTGCAACTTCAAGACATCGCGGAGGGGATGCTCCGCAGCGAAGCGGATCTTGTCAAAACAGTTGGGATCACAAAAACTATAATTGATCGCTTCCATCATTCCGGCGGCGAGGAGAAAATGCTTTATACGTTTCCGAACCTCTGTGCTCGGATTCGGGGCAGGGACGGGAATATCGCCTTTGGGTAACGTTGTCGGAATATTATCGTAGCCGTAGACGCGCGCAATCTCTTCAATCAGGTCGATTTCACGGGTAAGGTCGGACCTGAACGTCGGCACTGTGACTTGATAGTTTTCAGTTCCATCTGCTTTGACCTCAAAACCGAGGTCGCTCAAAATCTCTGCCATCTCTGTTGCTTCAATTGCTGTTCCCAGTATGAAATTGACACGTTCTGGGCGGAATTGAATCTGATGCAGGGGCTGCTCACCCGGGTAAACATCGACGACACCTTTACAGATGCTACCGCCTGCTAATTCGGCGATGAGTTGTGTGGCACGGTCGAGTGCAGCAAGGACTGCGCCTGGGTCAGCACCACGCTCAAATCTGTAAGAGGCTTCTGTGCTAATTCCGAGTGTTTTGGCGGTCGCACGGATACTTGATGGATTGAAATAGGCACTCTCCAACAACACATCGGCGGTGGTCTCTGTGATCTCAGAATCATATCCGCCCATAATCCCAGCGAGCGCGACAGGTTTTTCAGCATCCGCAATAACAAGCATATCAGGCGCGAGATCGCGTTCAACTTCATCAAGCGTTGTTATGTTTTCATTCTCCACTGCGCGCCGTACGACAATACGGTTTTCTGCGAGTTTGTGATAATCGAAAGCGTGAAGCGGCTGCCCGTATTCCATCAGGACGAAGTTCGTAATATCGACAATATTGTTAATAACGCCAACACCAACGGATTCAAGTCGTTGCTGTAACCATGCAGGGGACTGTCCGACTTTAACCCCTCGTATAACACGCGCAGCATAACGCGGACAAAGATCGGGTGCTTCAATTGTCACAGATGTCGTCTTTTGAATATCGGTTTCGTCTTCCTTGAGATCAACGGGTGGCAGCTTTAAAGCATTTCCTGTCTCCGCACGGATTTCACGGGCAACACCGATAAGACTCAGACAATCTGGACGGTTCGGCGTGATTTCCAGCTCAAACACGATATCGTCTAATCCGAGTGCTTCTGAAAGTGATGTGCCAAGCGGTGTGTCTGGCGATAATTCCATTAAACCGGCGGCATCTTCAGAGAGTCCTAACTCTTTTTCGGAGCAGAGCATACCTTGTGAAGTTTCGCCGCGCAGTTTCGCGCGTTTGATGGTCAGACCAATAGGCAGCGTTGCACCGATTGTGGCAACGGGTGCGCGCATACCTTCTCGGACATTCGGTGCCCCACAAACAATCTGGAGTTCTTCCGTCTCACCCACATCTACCTGACACAGGACGAGTTTGTCAGCATTTGGATGTGGTTGGATAGCGGTGACACTACCGACGACTATACCCTTGAGTTCAGCACCCAACTCCTTAACAGATTCAACTTCAATACCTAACATCGTTAGCCGGTCAGCGAGTTCGCTTGGGGATAATTCAAAATCGATATAGTTTTTAAGCCAATTTAAAGTTACGTTCATTTATCAAAACCTTTGATAATTATCAGTTGTCAGAGTGAAGAAGCATCGGTGTCCAATTTTTAGTCATCAGTCTTCGGTGGTCAGTTAAAGAGCATTGTGACTGGAGCCATTACGCTGCCAGCCATAATTCTCTCTACTGATAACTATTTTAAAACTGACGCAAGAAACGGAGATCGTTCTCATAGAGGGTACGCATGTCCGGAATACGAAACTGGAGATTTGCGATCCTTTCCACACCTATACCGAAGGCAAACCCAGTAACTTCATCTGGATCATAGTTCACCGCTTCAAATACGGCTGGATCAACGGCACCAGCCCCCAGAATTTCGACCCATCCCGTGCCGCCACAACTCCGACACCCTTTTCCTTCACAGACGGCACAGGAAATGTCCATCTCTGCACTCGGTTCTGTAAAAGGGAAGAAATGCGGACGAAAGCGCATCTGCGTCTGGTCACCGAACATCTGGCGAGCGAAGGAGGTCAAAACGCCCTTTAAATCACTGAAAGTAACGCGTGTGTCCACGAGTAAACCCTCCACCTGATGGAACATCGGTGTGTGTGAGACATCGTAATCCACACGATAGCATTTTCCGGGCACGATAATTCGTACCGGGGGTTTCTGGTTCTCCATTGCCCGGATCTGCACGGGAGAGTTGTGGGTCCGCAAGAGGTGTCCATCCGTTAGGTAAAAGGTATCATGTAAGTCGCGAGCGGGATGATCGGCAGGCGTGTTCAAGGCATCAAAGTTGTAATACTCGGTCTCAACGTCAGGACCCGTCACGACTTCAAATCCCATCTGTCGGAATATCGCCTCAATGCGTTCCAAGGTTTGCATTATCGGGTGCGCTTTCCCGTAAGCCGGCTTTCGTCCGGGAAGCGTGATGTCAACAGATTCTGCCGCCAGCTGCTGTTCTTGTTGTTGATGATGCAGGGCTTCGGTTGCTGCTTCAAACGCTTGTGTGAGCGTGGAACGCACCTCGTTGGCGAGTTTTCCGATCTCCGGACGCGCCTCTTTGGAAAGGTTACCCATGCCTTTCATAACATCTGTCAATTTTCCCCTGCGTCCAAAATACGTAATCCTGAGCGATTCAAGCGCCGCCGGTGTTTCCACCGATTTTAATGCCGCAAGTGCTTCTGCCTGAATCGCTTGTAGTTCTGCTTTCATAGCTGCCCCTTAAAAAGAAACGCCTATCACTCTGCCCCGTAACTTCAAGCTCGTGGTTGAAGTTGTTATGGGGACGAAAGCGACAGGCCTCTACTTCCGCGGTACCACCCCGCTTGGTGGATCGTCGCGATCTTGAGGTCGCTCTTACAAATCTACCCGCTTCATTTTCTAATTGAATGGCTCCAGGATGAAATTCAGTTGTTGCTCCCAAAACCACGCTTCCAACCGATGACGCGGTCTCTCTATTTGGGAGGTCTCAACAGCTTACATAAGTCCGTTCATAGCCGTTTGATATGTTAATTTTTTAAATGTGAAAATTTGAGCCTAACCCTTTGCAAGAGCAACAAGCTGCCCAAAACCGGCTTCGTCATTGATAGCCATGTCGGCGAGGACCTTCCTATCCAATTCGATGCCAGCCGTCTTGAGCCCATGTATGAATCGGCTGTAAGTGAGTCCGTGCAATCTCGCGGCGGCGTTAATTCTCGCAATCCAAAGTCTTCTGAAATCACGTTTGCGTGCGCGACGATGCGCGTAGGCGTGATTCCACCCCTTCTCTACTGCTTCCATAGCTGTACGCTTGAGATTATTCCGTCCGCCGCGGTAGCCTTTGGAATGCTTGAGCATCCGATTGCGCCGTTTGCGTCGGACATTCCCTGTTTTTACTCGTGCCATCTAAAACTCCTATAGCGACCCGCGGGACCGTCCGCGATCGCTTCCACTATTCCGCCCGGAACGCGTTGGTGCGTTATCCATTCGGGCGTTCACTTCTACTTATGAATGAGGCGTTTCAAGCGTTTCTCATTGCTCGGATCGACAAGGGTCGCTTGCCGCAATCTACGTTTCTGCTTTGACGATTTCGAGAGAAAGAGGTGTCCAGCATAAGCACGATTGCGACGGATTTTACCTTTCGCGGTGAACTTGAAACGTTTTGCCGCGCCTTTATGCGTTTTAATTTTCGGCATTAGAATATCCTTGACAGCAAGCGTCTGCTTGCAAGTGCCTTTCGTTTTCAGTACGCGACCAACGGTCGCTGCTACAAAAAGAGATATATCGCGACCGGGGTCCCACCCGTTACGGGAAAGGGGCGGCCGCTCCTACAGAAAGAGGGGAACGACAAAACATTACACAGATTTTGGTGTAAGGATCATCGACATCATGCGCGTTTCCATGCGTGGCGGTTGTTCAACATCGGCAATTTCTTCGAGGTCATCTTTGAGCCGTGAAAGAAGATTGTTGCCGAGTTCGGTATGGAGCATCTCGCGCCCCCGGAATCGAACAGTTGCGCGAACCTTCCACCCATTTTTCAGGAAATCCTCAACATGCCGTTTCTTGAACTGATAGTCGTGTTCCGCAGTATCCGGTCGAAACTGCATCCCTTTTAGGACCACCTTCGTCTGCTTTTTTCGAGCCTCACGCGCACGCTTATTTTTCTCATACTGATACTTCCCGTAATCCATGATCTTACAAACGGGAGGGTTGGCATTCGGTGAAACCTCCACCAAATCCAAGCCAACTTCTTCAGCACGTTGCAGCGCGTCGCGGGGAGACATAACTCCCAGTTGCTTGTTTTCGTGATCTATCACTAAAATCTCTTTCGCTCGAATCTGATAATTTGAACGACTCTGCCTTTCCTTCGTTCTCTGATTACGTCTGCCTCTGTAGTGTATTTTTCACACCCCCAAGTAAGGCGCTACAAGGCGCCGCTTACAAACTCAAACCCATAGAGTACCACCTAAAACGGCGACATACTACGGTATGTGAGCAATTGATCTACAAAACGTTTTGCCTGGACTCGGACATCGCAAAACGTGCCACTTCGCCTGAAACAGTGAAGTTGAATAGCAACGTATCTGTGGTGAGAACCTTACGTCCGAATCACAATTAACCTAATTATACCATATAGGCAACACAAATGCAAGTTAAAAAAAGCCGATTGTCCATAACGTGCGTAAAATAATCAAACCCCCGGCTAAACCTCCGAAAACAACGATTAAACTGATACTCACGACAAGCGCGAGCCGAATAATCCGATCGCCAAGTTCGGGGTGTTCCCTTGCCCAGGCACGTGCTAACCAGAAAGTTAACGCGACACTGACTAAACTCAGGACGCATGCACCCAGGACCGCCAACAGCATCCCCTCAAAATCTACCATCTGGATCGTTTCTGGGAGCGACCCGTATTGAGAGTAGTTCAGGACAACACCGACTAAAACGCCACCCAAGGCTACAATAAAACCGATGAAAACAAATAGTGCTTTCTTAAACGCTGTTCTCATTTCAACGAAAACTTTCTCTAAACTTGCAAGTTGCTTTTCAACAATTGTAACACATTTCTAATTCAATAACAAGGTTCACTCGAAAAATACAACACCAAAAACCTACAATTGAATGCCTCTGGACTGGTAACGGAAAATACTTGATATATTCAGCAAAAGATGCTAAACTAAATTTCAACGAATCTATTTCGGAGCTAAGGAGTTTCGCATGAATCTAACATATACACCCGCAATTGCCGAAGTTATCGAGAAATTAGAAGCCGGCAACCCACTACCGACACTCGTCCCGCAGAAAGCGTGGAGTCCTGAACTGACGGAGGCATTGGCATCGAAATCCCTTGATGAACTCTTTCAGGGCGAATCCGTGAAAAATACCACGTTTGGGGATGCTATCAAGAGCGGTCTGCTTTTGTGGAACGATGCACTGGATGAATCGCATAATATTTCACAGGAGCTCGCGAATCAGACGGGCAGCTACTGGCACGGCATTATGCACCGCCGTGAGCCGGACTACAGCAATGCGAAGTATTGGTTCGGCAGAGTCGGCACGCACCCCATTTTTCCACAGATCCGCGAACGGGCACTCGCGATATTGAATGAAACACCGGATCCATCAGATGCTTTGGCACGCATGGCGCAAACGATTCAGACGGAAGCGCAGTGGGATGCCTATCAGTTTATTGATTGGTGTCAGGCAGCCGAAAGTGAATCTGCTGAGGATGTAACCCGTTTTTTGCAACAGGTGCAGGCGGAAGAAATTAAACTGTTATTGGCGTACTCCTATCAGAACGCAGTTTAATACACGCCAATTTAACCTGAGGGAGCCTGAAATGTTTAGTACTAAGGCGAACCGTTGGTGCTATCTTACAATCGTGCTGATTGGAGTGATCGTGTTCAGTTCTTGCGTGAGTTCGACGCTTAACACGGCTGGTTCAACTTCAATCACAGATAACGAGGCATACGCCGAAATCAAAGCGATTGCTGGAAAACTTAAAGATAGCGGTGATCCAGCGGCTTATGAGGTGTTAGTCGAGAAATCAACCGTTTTTATCAATGCGTACCCAAAATACAGACAAGTTGATGAGGTCTACTATCTTCTCGGCACCGGCTTAATCCAGCTTGATCGGATAGAAGAAGGAATTGGGGTCTTTGAAGAACTTATTAGGTACTATCCTGCTGCTGATTATGTTGAACCGAGTTTTTTAACATTAGGGTTGGCTTACGACAAAGCCGGCGAGCATGACAAAGCGGATCGGCTTTATGAAAAGTTGGTGAATCACACAAAGTACCGGGGTGGAAGGTTTTCTGGTGTTGCGCAGCAGCTCCTTGAACAGGATTGGGATACCAGAACAGGCGAAGTAGCCGACGCGTCTGGTACAAGTGCAAGCCCAGGTCCAAGCCGATTTATTAACACGCCTGCGTTCGATTTTCAGGTGACAGATTTGAAAGGAGAGACACTCTCGCTAACGCAATACCGCGGGCAAGTTGTGCTGCTCGATTGCTGGGCGACATGGTGTGGCCCCTGTATCGCTGAAATGCCGAACGTTAAAGCGACTTACGCAAAGTACAAAAACCAGAAATTTGAGATTATCGGTATCAGTTTAGATCGGTCAACACCACCGCTTGAAGCATATATCGCGAGTGAAGGTCTCACGTGGCGGCAATACTACGATAATGGTGGTAGGATTAGTAATATGTACAACGTTCGCGCAATTCCGTCAACGTTTCTGATTGACGGTGCCGGTATTATCCGTCAGGTGAATCTCCGTGGCACTGCACTTGAAATAGCTGTGGATGAACTCGTGCGCGAGAATTTGGAAAATTAAATACCGTTTCCGCTGGCGAGATTCTCATCAAATGTTGCTATAACCAAACAAATTCAAATAGGTAGGTTCAACAAAGCTGAGGAGGTTTGAAATGTTCTCCCGAAATAAGATAAATCCACAACAGAGAGGAAACAGAGGTTTCCGTAATGTCCTCGTTGGTGCGCTCACAAGTTTCGTACTAATTGGTTTTTGTGTTAACCTCGTTGGTGCTTACTCGGTAAAACCCGCTGACGAATATAAGGAAATTAAGGCAATTACGAAGAGCCTGCGGAAACAGAGCAAACCTGAAGATTTGGAGAAATTGGTTGAAAAGTCAAGAAATTTCGTTGCGGCGCATCCCGAATACAAACGGGTGGATGAAGTTTACTATCTTCTCGGTAACGCCTTAGTTCAATTGGACCGTGTTGAAGACGGGATTCAAGTTTTTGAAGCACTTATCAAGGACCGTCCGGATGCACGCTACGTTGAACGCTGCTTATTAGAATTGGGATTGGCGTATGACAAACTCCAAAGGCATGACGAAGCGGATGGTGCCTATCAGAAATTGGTAAATCACCCAAAATACGGTGCGCGATCGCAGGCGAAACTTGCGAAAAAGATACTTGAACAGGAGAGAACCGAACGCAAGGGCGAATTACTGAAACCCCTTGGCGCGCAGCCCGCACCCGGAATGAATCCAAGGGACTGGATCGGTAAACCCGCGCTGGATTTCCATGTGACGGATTTGAACGGTGAGGCACTCTCCTTAGAACAATACCGCGGGCAGGTTGTACTGCTCGACTTCTGGGCGACGTGGTGTCCGCCTTGTATCGCTGAGATACCGAACGTTAAGAAGACTTATGAAAAATACAAGGATCAGAAGTTCCAAATCGTCGGTATCAGTCTCGACAGGTCGAGGGAACCACTTGAGGCTTATATTGAGAAAGAAAACCTCACGTGGCTACACTATTGGGACAACATCGGCAAGGTCAGCAATCTTTACAAGGTCCAGGCGATTCCATCGACCTTTTTGATTGACGGTGAAGGTGTTATCCGCAAAACAAACCTCCGCGGTTATCGGCTTGAGACTGCTGTCGCCGAATTAGTGGAAAAAAATCTTCCCCGACCCGCCGATGTCCCCGTAAGTCCAGCGTCCGACGCATCTGAAGGCGCGCTAAATATGGAGCCGGATGTCAGAGAAATCATTGATGCTGCTATCGCTGCGCACGGTGGACTTCAGAGACTGCAAGCCGTGAAAAATATCGTGACAGAATCTCATAGTTTTGAACACTTTCCTGACGGGGATGTACAGGATGAGGGGCGTTCTAAAGCCTACTTTTATCCTGACAAATTCCGCAGCGATTGGGAGATAGATGGCGATGTAGGCGGTTTAATCTTTGACGGTCATTCTCTATTTCGGGTAACCAACGGGGATGCCAAACCTGTTCCGCCTGAAGAGATTACGTCTTATCTTATCTTCTTTAGAGATAGTCTTTTCCGAGAACCGATTTGGCTGTTACCAGCACTCGCAAACGGCAAAATTCCTGTGCAATACGCAGGAGCGGAGGAGGTAAAGGGTATTCCGACATCCGTTCTCCTCGTTACGCAGCCTTCGGGAAAAAAGCTAAAGGTCTTCATTAGTAAAGAGACGCACTACGTCGTCCAGTTTAGTTATGAGGTTGGAATAGGCGGCGGTGTGGAAAACGTGGTAGCGTTCTTTGAAGATTATCGGGATGTAGATGGCGTTAAAGTCGCACATCATCGTGCCACAAAGAACGGAGAATACCGGCAAATCTTGATTACTGACATCGAATTGAACGCTGAAATTGATGAGGCACTGTTTCGTCCAGGAAAATAAAACAAGGGACGGAACGCTTCCTTTATACTTTTTGTAGCATAGGAAACCGTGGGTCTCCTGTGGCGGTATAACACGCGGCTTTTTTGTAGCATAGGCTGTCAGCCTGTGGCAATATAACACGCGACTTCACAGTATCCTTTTTTGTAGCATAGGAAACCGTTGGTCTCCTGTGGCAGTATAGGTCGCGACATCACAGTTCGCACTACCATACGAGTGTATAAGTAATTATGGCACAAGTCACCTTGAAAGATGTCACTAAGATTTACGATGGTGATGTCCTCGCAGTTGAACAGGCAGATTTTCAGATTCCGGATGAGTCGTTTACCGTACTCGTCGGTCCGTCAGGATGCGGCAAATCGACGATGTTACGGATGATTGCCGGATTGGAAGAGATTACCGAAGGCGACATCTACATTGACGACGAACGCATCAACGACATCCCCCCTAAAGACAGAGATATTGCCATGGTCTTCCAGAACTACGCCCTCTATCCACACATGACGGTTTCCAAGAACATGGCGTTCGGGTTAAAACTTCGCAAATATCCGAAAGCGGAGATTGAACAGCGTGTCAACGAAGCAGCAGAAATTCTGAGTATTTCGCATCTCTTGAACCGCAAACCGAAGCACCTCTCCGGCGGTGAACGCCAGCGTGTTGCTGTCGGCAGGGCAATCGTCCGACATCCGAAGGTGTTCCTATTCGATGAACCGTTGAGCAACCTTGACGCGAAGCTGCGCGTACAAATGCGGATGGAAATCAGTCGGCTGCACGACCGACTCAACGCGACCATCGTCTACGTCACCCACGACCAAGTCGAAGCGATGACGATGGGGGACCAGATAGTGGTACTCAATGAAGGGAAAATCCAACAGATTGCCGATCCGGGGACGCTCTATCACAAACCCGCGAACCAATTCGTCGGCGGCTTCATCGGCACACCACCCATGAACTTTATAGAGACGCACATTGTCAATAACGGAGGTCCCTCAAAACTCCGGTTTGAGAGTTTTGAGGTGGAACTCACGCCCCAACTCCAGTCGGCACTCACCAAACTTTCGGGAGACGCTGTAACGCTCGGTATCCGTCCAGAGGATATTCACCTCGGTGAAAGTGAGAGGAACAGTGTTGGCACACAGGTGGAACTCGTTGAGCCGCTCGGAAATCATGCACTCTTATATTTGCGGACCGAGAAAAGCAACTTTGTTGCACAATCGGATCTTATCAATATGCCGCAACACAATACGCCGTTGACAGTTAACTTCAACATGGACAAGGCGCACCTTTTTCACCCAGAAACAGGTGATTCACTTTTTTAACTTTCCTTGCGGGTAAATGGTGCGGGTTTAGATGTTAGCGCCTGAATTTGTTCCCACGTCTCCGCGTCTACCGGAATACCTTCCCGTTCTCGCTTGCGTTGTTCCTTCCAACCGCGTTCCCCCGGCATCCGAATTGCGTCAACACCAGCAGCGCGTTTCGCCGATTTGAGATACGCTATAAAACGCTCAATCTCGGCACTGAACCCCGGAAACCCTCTAAAACTCGCAACGTTGATGACAAGCACAAACAACCCGTTACCGACACGGGCATCCTCGCCTTGGCTACACCCGGCACCTGTAAGGGCACCTGATAGGATATCAACAATAACGCTCAGACCAAATCCTTTGTGGGCAGCAATCCCGCCGAACGATAATAAAGCAGCAGGTGGCGTGCTGTAGAAGTCGTCCGCCTTTGTCGTTGACTCACCTGCTGCGTCAATCAACCAGCCGTGTGGAAGTGCCTCGTCCTGATGCTGTTTAACCCGAATCTTACCCGATGCGACAACGCTTGTAGACATATCCAACACAATCGGATCTTGCCCCTCAATCGGCACAGCACATGCAATCGGATTCGTAGAGAGCCTGCCTTCAACGCCGCCGTGCGGGGCGACGCAAGTACCACCGCCGTGATCGTTTGCCATGAGCAACCCAATCATCTCCGCATCCGCTGCGAGACACGCATATCCACCTAACCGCCCTACCTCGTTACACCGTGAGACAACAACGGAACTGATGTCCGTCTGTTTTGCCTTCTCAATCGCCAATTCAACGGCGCGCGTCGCAATCACAGGACCGAACCCCCAATTCCCATCTAACACTGCGATGGATGCGGATGCGTGCAGTGTCTCTATTGGAGCATTGGGTTGGATTAACCCTGCTTCCAGTTCGCGTACATATTTTGCGAGATGAATAACACCGTGTGAATCGTGTCCGACACGATTGGCATCCACCATGGAACGGGTTACAATTTCCGCTTCGGCTGCGGGGATGTTTAATTTTTCAAAGACGTTGCGGCAAATTTCGGTGAGTTCCTCTGCTGTAAAGTTCGGCATTGTAAGGCTCCTTAACTATATCGGGTACACCTATTTTATAGGTCTCTATTGATGTCGTCAAGCGCAAATTGGATTGCATCAGAGACAAAACCGCTTTTCAGACCCTACAACCAGAAACCTAATTCGGACAATTGATCCTACATAAAAA
>VYCT01000129.1 GCA_009843785.1 Candidatus Poribacteria bacterium
CTAACAACATCAACCATATTCTAAACCCCAAAAAAAATGGGGGTAAGTGACGAAAACGCGCCTAAAAGGTGTGAGGCTCCGGTGACGCAATTTTTGCGTGTGCTTAAGCAATTTTTGCGTGTGCTTAAGCAATTTTTGCGTGTGCCTTCATAAGGAAAAGAACCCAAACAGTTGCCATTTCCACAGCGAGTCGGAGGTTTTGAAAAAAACTAAGAGGACTTATGATGCTGATAAACTCAGGGGCTGTCTACTTTCGCACGCGTAAAATATGTTAGCATTTCAGGAACTTTCAGACACATTGGCATGAAACTTGCTGTATATGCTACAGAACAGAAAGCGGAACTGGGCAGAAGGTGTGCTATATGTTTTCTCATATAGTGTCTTGTACAAGAAAAGGTATTGAATTTGTACAATGTATTTTAAATCGCTATAATGTCTAATAGAGACCAGCACCCTCTTGGAACGGAGTGCCTGTGCCTTTCTTTTCTTTGTTGCGTGATGGCCCCGCCCCTCAAATTGTAGACAACAAAAGGAGTTTATAATGCTTAAGACCCGTTTGTATGTAACGCTAACAACTCTATTTGCATGCTGGATAGTTCTCGGTGTTCTCCACTACACAACACACGCTGACGATCCGCCCCCTATGGCAGAGCCCTTCCCAACTCTAAGTTCTAGTGCGTCGGCAGGGCGTTTCTCCTGCTCAGCAAGCACCACACCCGGGATTGGCAATGTTGACTTCGGAGACGAAGGCGATGGCTGGACGGGTACAGGTAACGCGAGAGCGGATGTTATGGGAGACACAGATAAAAATTTAAATCAGCATATACAAGCTGTGATTAAGGAAATAACTTTCGTCTGGCACGGTCTCGAGGTCACTGAAAAATATGTGGAGTTCACTGATGTTTCTGAGAGTAATCACGGTATGCCTTGGTCCGACAAGTGGGCATCCTCGGATGGATGCTACGGTGGACTTGATAGTAGCGATTACTGCGATTACGACTCTTCATTGTGGTAAAACTAATCTGAGGGGCTCGCTCTGTGAGCCCCTAAAACCTGATATTAAAAAAGGAAAAATCCGATGAAAAAATGGATACCCCTCCCGTTGTTAGTTATTTTTATCTTTGTGGGAATTTATTTGCTCACCACAACCCAGCACCCTCAAAATGCGATACACCGCCTTGTACAGCAACCCACACAAGCTGGCACGACATTCGATTTTCGCAAAAACGCCACACTGACAGATAACACCGCTGCCATATCGGAAGACCCTTGGGATGTTTGGGTTGAGAAGCAAACTGATGCTGCTCTTCAAAGTGCTTTAAAGTCACTTGCTAAGGAACTGCCAGATGCCCAACAACAATTTGAATCAAAAATTGCTTCCCTGCGAGAAAAATTTAGAGCAGCCCTTGTTAAACGAGCCGAGGAATTAAAGGCAGAACACAGTTCCCCCCCTCCCGTTGAAAGTAACTTAGAAGTCACCGTCAGGCATAATAGCCCTCCCAAATATGAAGGGCCCCAGACCACCGAGGCTCTCCTCGATGAATACGCGGAGAACTATAATCGGAAATGGGAAAGCTCCGAAATCGCAGAAAAATATCCGCAAGACGAGTGGATACAGATGCTTCTTGATAGAGGCATTATTATAGAAGATCATAGAGATTTCTTTTGGTACCAAGAAGCCCGCCGGGAGTTAATCCGGCTCGAAAAAGATCCCGCGACATGGGCTTCGGGCCGGTTTGGTATCCCACCTATAGAGGATTGGGAAACTTATAAAACGGCTTATATTGAGCGTAATCTTTGGGCAAACGGGCTCAGGCTCGACGCAATGAAAGCAGACCCCGCCTGCAGCGGTGGAATCTTCGTCGGTAAAAATCAAGATGTTTTCCTGCCAACCCGGCCGGGGCGGATCTATGTGGAGCGGAACGGAACACGGGCAAAGTTTTATGGCGGAATACTTAATGAGATCCAGCAGTTTGATCTGTTATTTAAAGGCATTTCCCCCGAGAATTACGAGATTATTTATATCAATTCCGAAGGAAGTATCCTCTCCGAGCGTCCGCCACTCATCACACGTCAAGAAGTTAAAAACACCGGTGGAATACCGCCACCAGAAGAATGGTTTCATGGAGATGTGAACCCAGAGATGCCCGCTGATTTTGAAATGGACACTGTCACACAAGAAAACAGAGACTATCGCAAACTTGATGTGCCAAATCTCGGGGCTGAAGCCCGACAAAATGCAGAAAAAGAAGTTCAACACGCACAACAGAACGCAGAAAAAGTGTTGGAACACCTCACAAAAAGCGGTGCCGACCTTGCAGCGGAACTCGAAAAACAGTTGCTGCCGGACCTGCCAACTGAAGCCGATTTTGAAAAGGCACTTCGCGAAAGGTTTGCACCCGAACGTTTCAATCGAGCCCTATCTACGTTGAACCAATACGGTCCTGAAGAGGGGCTCAGGAGATTGAAAAAATCGGATCCCGAGGTTGCAAACCAGATTGAAAAACAACTCCAGCGGTGATAAGATGTCTGACACTGGCAATAACGTCACTCTTCTTTTCGGCATAGCACATAAGGATGTCAAGTCCATTCGTGTTTCTGCACTCTTAGCGAGTCTTCTCGTACTCGCTTTCTGGATACGAATTCACGGCGTGAACGCGATCCCGGATGGGCAATTTACGGGGACAGATGCTTATCTCTACTACTGGCAAGCACAGATCGTTTCTGAGCACGGACAACTCCCTGATAGGGATATGCACCGGTGGCTGCCACTCGGCAGGGATTTAGGGCAAACGTTGAACCTTTACAGTTACGTCCTCGCGTATGTGCACAAAGTTGTGGCTTGGTTATTTCCGAACATCACGCTGTATCATGTCTGTCTCTACATGCCTGTTGTCTGCTTCTGTATCGGACTCGGCGCGCTCTGTCTCTACTTGTATCACGCCCACGGATTGATGTTTTCGTTGACCGCAGGCTTGATTTTAGCAACACTCCCCGGTAGCATAGAACGTTCTACCGCCGGCTTCGGGGATAGAGATGCATTTTGCCTGATGATAGGTGTCCTTGCCGTTGTGACCTATCTCACATCCCTCCAAAGAGAAACACCACGCAAACGTCTGTTTTGGACGCTTGCGAGTGGTTTTATTGTTTTTCTGGGTGGTATCAGTTGGGAAGGCTTCGGCGTGTTCCTGAGCGTCATCATCGTTGTGGAACTCTATCGGTTTATCTCCTCCGAAACAGAGGACAGATTAGGTCTTTATGCCCTGTGGGTCTGCTGCTTTGTGCCGACACTCTACCTCGCCTCGCCAGCATATAGAAACGGCTACGGTTTCGCAGAACACCTCGCCGCGTTTGTACTTATACCGCCTCTTGTGCTTTTGGCGATGCGTGCCCTTCGATCTCTACTCCTCTCAAAAATAGACCGCCTACGTCAACACACACGCACTACTTCTCTCGTCTTAACACTTGCATTTGTTACGCTTGCCCTCGGCTATGTCTGGACACAACAAAACACCTTTGCCGATACTACCGTCCCGATCAGTGACACCCCTGTGATGCAAGCGATGACGGAACTCCGAGCCCCGCATTTCGGCTATTGGGTGGCACGCTACGGCACAGTCTTTATTGTCGGGAGTCTCGGTTTTATCCTAATAACGTTGACGATTTGGAAAAAAAAGGGGATTCTCTTATCTCTCCCGCTCACACTCTTTACAATCACGTCTTTTTTTCGAGAACCGCTGGATAAACTTTGGGGGGAACCTTTAGGAAACGCCTTTTTTGGTGTTGCCATCATAGGGTGTGCTTTAGGGCTACTACTGCTGGCATGGTGCCGAAAACACAAGATATCCACGACTGAGCTCATTTTTGTTGCCTTCACTGCCTGGTTTCTTGCATGGGGCGCGCTCACTCGTGATGCGAAACGCTACGACCTCTTTATCGGGGTTGCACTCGCCTTCGTGACCGCCACCTTGATACATTTCGCCGCACAGACTTTTAGCCAAAAACTCCGAAAATCTGTGTATGTAACAGATAAGTTCCGACAAGATTTCAAATCAGTCGTCCTCAACACAGGATGTGTCGTCATACTACTGACTTGTCTGATGTGTTTGCCTATAAATCACGCACACACCTATCGGTCTTTCTACGCAGCAAAAAAGATGCGTAGGGCAAAGCCCGGTGGAAACACCAATGTGGCAAAAGCAATGCACTGGATGAAAGCCGAGCTTCCAGACACCACTGTCGTCGCGGCAAATTGGAACTATGGCAGTCAACTGAATGTCCTTGCGGGAGTCAAAACCATCATAGACCAAGACACCTACCTCCAACACTGGATACATCTCTATGACCAGCATGTCCTCAAAGCCACATCTGAACGCGAAGTCTTAGCGTTTTTGAAAACTCACACCGCAACACACCTCATGTTAGTTGGATATAAACCTGCTATAACCTTTTTACGCGGACAGTTAAGCGACACTTTTGTGCCGATCTATCCAAAAGATAACTTTACTGAGGCAATGGTAAACATCTGGGAAATCCACTATCCCCCTGACATCCAAACCGCTCCGAAATACCTCAAAACAGGGTTCCCCGAAATCGACGAAGGGTTAGGACTTCAATAGACATTATAAACTATCTTTTTGCCTGCGGCGTGTTTCTCGGCGATCGTCTGACAGTAGACTTGACGTTTCTCATCACACCGCTCTTTATATCCGAGTATTTTTTTTCGCTGATGCCGAGTTTGCGCAGACCATAACCGATAGACGACACGGAAACACCGAAATGTGAGGCTCGCTCGTTTTGCGTCAAGTCTGGGAAATCGGCGACATGTTTTTTCAGGGCTACCTCGTCAAGGCATATCATTTTTTTAGGTCCCGTTTTTTGCCTCGCTGTCGGGTCTTCGGCTCTTAACCATCTATAAATCGTTGAACGATTCAGAGAAAAACGACGGGCAGCTTCGGAAACCTTTTTCCCGCCGGTTTCAATAAAATCTAAAACGCGTTTGCGTAAATCTGTTGAATAGGCCATAATAGAAACATTGTACGCGAAATAGGCAGGACTAAGATATGTCCTGCCTATGACTTATTTTTCTCCGTTGCGATTCTGGCGGGCGTACTTTAAAAATTCCATATTTCGTAGATGCGACTCAGCTTCTTCCAATTCAGAACGAATTTCCTGTAGATCCCCAACCATCTGTTTTAAATCCGAGTCAACTTGGCGATAGGTTTCTTGAGCGGTTTTCGGTGCGTATCCGGATTTCTTAAGGTAATACGACGTGGACACCCAGACGCACATAAGTATAGTGACTGTTGTCGTTCCCATCACGACTGCAATAATAGCGGTAACCGCAGTAGTAAACTTAATAATAAAGAAGAACACAAGTCCGATGACAATCGGTAGCAATACCGACTTATCCCTATCTGTTCCCATATCTGTTTCTCCTTACTCATCGACACCTTTAGCGATGTTGATGAGTCGTTTCACTTCATTTTTCAGAACATCAATTTCTTGTTGAACGTCATTTACTTTCTGATGCAGTGCTTCGACTTCACGCTGAGTTGCTCCTTTTTTCAAGCCTTTCTTCTTCGCAAAGTAGGAAGTCCCCATCCAGACGCATCCGAGTGTCGTTATCGCGACACTTCCGAATATAATAGTGATAATCAGAACAACTTCTCCCATTTTCAATGCCTCCAACTTTTGAATAAAATGTGGTCTTATTTTATTAGAGTCAACAAAACGCGAAAGGATAGTAAAAAATGGAAATCAAATTGCGCAGGGGTATGTATCTCGAAAATTACGGCAGAATATTAGAATGGCTTGGACATCAGAAAATTGGCGGGATGATATGAAGACTGAGGATCCAAATCTGGTAGGAGTTTTTGGCTTGGATGTTTCTTCAAGGGCGTCTCGCCCGTAAGGGTTAGGCAACCTAACCCCTACGAAACTGTCCGTTTATTTTAGAATTTGCTATATCCCAAACTCACGTTACTGATAAGGATCATTTTTGATTGACGGGTGCTTTTGCGCTTCTATGGAGCGTTGAAAAGATTGTTCCGATTCATCTTTTTGAAGCAGTCGAGCCACGTCATACCCTCTACGGAGCAATTCAACCAAAAGTTCGTCATCTGGGGCATCATTTACCGAATGTAACGTTTTCGTTGTTACGTTACATTCAGAATGGATCGACATCGCCTCCGATGCATCCCGGACGCTGGCGTAATTGACACCCAAATACCGCTGGGTTGTCACGACACTTTTATGCCCTAACATCTCCTGCACGGCATAAATATCATTGGTCTGCTCATAAAGACGCTGGGCGTAAGACTTCCGTAGGGAATGTGTGCTAAGTTTCCCATTCAACCCCGCGGCCTCAAATGCCGGTTTCAGTGATCTGTGCGCCGATATTCTCGTCATTGGTTGCGAGCCTTGTCCTTTTCGCGACGGAAACAGCGGACGCTCAGGATCAAGGTCTCCATATATCTCGGTATGCCAAGCAATGAGTGCCTCAATTGCCTCTCTCCCGTCTACATTGACAGGTACGGCTCTTGAGACCTCACCGCCTTTCACAATGTTGCGATCAAACAGCAAATCCTTGACGGGTTTGCCATTCTGCCACACATCTCCCACTTTCAACGCAAGCAGTTCGCTGATCCGTCCGCCAACAGATACGCCTAACATAAACAGACTCCGATTCCGAATAGCAAATGTGCCTTTAAAAGCCTCTGATACCTTCTGGATTTCGGCATTATCTAATGGTCTTGTGCCTTTCATTTAAAACTCCTTCGCTGACAGTACATATATCTGATAAAACGGAACAAAAACTTTATCGGTTACCCTATATGTGTTAGATAGGCGTGGATCTCCTACCAGTTGTACTGGTGCAAAGTTCACACACTAACTGCTCCAAAATACACGTGGCATCTGGATTACTCGTTTTCAATTGGGCATCCACATCTAAGCTTTTCTCAAGGGCAGTGACCAACTCATCCACCGTAAAAGCGTTGAGTGTCTGAAAGATTTTGTAAGCGACATAAGGGTTCTGCTTCAGAATGTTGTGCGTCGCCGTATTCGGTAAGATGCCGCCGACTTCTTTGGCGAGCGGTTGGAATATATTTTCTGTAAACTCACGAAAAGACATCCGGCTGTGTATTGTTCGGAGTTCCTTCCTTTCAGCGATGAGCTTCGCTTGGAGCGCAAACCGGAATTGGCGGGCGATTGTTGCGTTAAGGGGTATAGGTTCTTGACCACTTGCTAACACCTCATGAAGACTTTTCAAGGCTTGTCCGATTGCGCGTTTCCCGATTGCATCCGTGAGGTCGAAAATGCTATCAAATGTATTCTGTGTCACCATGTTTCGGACATCTTGCTCGTCAATTTGGCGTTTGTCGCCAACAAAATTGACAATTTTATTGATGGCTTCAGCAACAGTGTGCATATCGCCGCCGGTTCGAGTCCGGAGTAGAGAGAACGCTCGGGGTGTAATCTGCTTATCAAATTCAGCGAATTTGTCTGAGACTTTTTTATAGAGCGGGTCTCGGTTCAACGACGGTCCAGCCTCGACTGGGTCGAAAGACCGGTAGCGCCCGACGGCTTCAATGGCTTTAACAATCTGGTTGCGCTCGTTGACGGGGCCCTGTACTGTAAATATCAGGACGCTATTTTTGGGGAGGTCGCCTTGAAGCCATTCAAGCAATACGGCTACGTCGTCGGTATCCTCAGTCTCGGTAGAGTATGTATCGAGTTGTTGAGCGATTTGGGGTAAACGTTCAAGGAAACCGCGCTCTTCATCGGTGAGCTTCGTATCCAGTTCATCGATGAGCGAATCAACAGCATTTACGTAGTTTAAATGACTTTCGGCGATCTGTTGTGAACTGACTTCCAAAAGTTTTGCCAATGTAGAGATAGATTTCTGTGGATTTGTAATTTCAATTTTGAATGCATTTCGGACGATTGTTATCGGTGTCGTACGTTGCTGAACTTTAAAGAAGGGTGCATCTCGGACAATCACGACTCTCCAATCTGACATGACTGGATAGAGGTCTGCTTGGCTCAAAATTTCTCGAATTGTTATATGAGCATCCTCTAAAAAAGTGAGATTGAAATCGCGCGTATCAGGTGTAAGCAAATGATCAAGCATCTGTTTGAGAGTGCCCTCAATGAGAAAACTTTCCTCGCCACAGAGCAGATACACGGGGAAAACTTTATTCGCTTGGATTTCTCGGAGGATATTTGGTGGTGGATTTGTGGGTTTTTGCTTCATCTTGGATAGATAGTTAGGGCAAACTGCCGCCAGTTGGAATTGCTCAGGTGGCATTATCGCTGGCGGATTCCTTTTGCGTCCCTGCAGTAGCGAAGGCCGAAAAGCGTTTCTTGGTGTCGCGTGCACCACAACTGGGGCATTTCGGAAGTTCCTTAGCGTTCCCCGCGCGCGTAAGCACTTCAAACTCAGTCTCACAGGCGTTGCAATGGTATTCGAAGATTGGCATCGTTTTACCTCTAAGCCGCGACGGGCCGAATGATTACCTTTACCTTCGTGCCTTTAGGTGGAATCACATCGGTATTGACGCGATACGTTCGGTCATCTGTACCGGTAGGTAAAGGGTGATTGAAGAGGGAATCTGGATCGCGGTAGACGGCAATAATATTATGGAAAAGTTGGGATGTCAGTTGATTATTTTTTATCCGTCCACCTGTAAAAACCCATGGTGTTTTTTGCATCGGTTGCTCTTTGAATGCATTCCATACCAACTCGCGTGCGCGTCGTGAAATGACCTCCTCGCCTTGGTTCCATTGTACCCAGATTTCAACGGGTGCCCCTGTTGGAATTCGTGGATCGCCTTCAACAGCGAGGTTCCTACCCGGTTCCAACTCCAATGCCCCGAGTGCAAAGAGTATATGGACAGGTTCTGCGTCAACAATCAAGATGCTCTCATGCGTTTTTCCGAGTTTACCGCAGGCAAAAAATTCGATATTGGCATCTCCACCGACAATGTTAATCTCACCGGGCAGCGTTACCTCCCGCTTGTTGGTGTCCAAAAGGACATTGCCGAGTCGATGAACATTTTCACTAATTTTCTCAGGCTTCATCGCCAAGACATCCGTCGCTGCGGTAGATTGTGGGTAGACAGTAAGTTTTTCCGAAGCAGTATTGTCAGTTTCATCTGCCTCTGTGATATCCACGCGCGCGACCAGTTCTATTTCACCTTCAGTCGTAGGTGCCCAATCCGCTGAAACGACAGTCTCGCCTAATTCAGGTGTCCACAGCACTTCAGTTGTGGTAACCTCTTCGTCATCTACATAAAACCGGACGTTGAGGATCCTATCAAAAGGCGTTCCTGTATTACGAAGGGTTGCACTGAGCCGAACTGCCTCACCGACGCGCGGGGAAGGTGGTGAAAACCGGAGGCTCCGTGGGACGATCCCAATATTGGGTTCTGTTGGTCCCGCGAGTGCATGACTTAAGGACATCACGGCAAAACAGGTCGATAAAAAATCGCTCTCAGATCCACGCCATCTCCCATCAGCCTGTTGTTGTGTCACCATCATCTGTGAGATTTCATCGTACCAATCGTAGCCAGCAAATGTGTTTAAGGTTGGCGGGATGTCACAGAACCGTTGCAACGAGAGGAGATAATAGTAGAGCCATGAGTTAGACCCGGGGTTCCGGGTTAGGGTCCAATGCTTTTTCACCCATGCTATGCCCTTCTGTATCTGTGGATCCTCAACGGGAACACCACATGCGCGAAGTGCCCACAATCCGGTTGCAGTCATACTCCCGTACACACCGATCGCCCAAGGTGAACCGTCGTCAACTAAATTATAGAGCCATCCGCCGGTTTCGGTTTGGTTTCGGCGAATCCACCGTTCGGAGCGTGCCCAGGTATCCTGTGGAATATCAAGTCCCCACTGCTTTGCAGCATAGAGCGCATAGATGACCATGTTCATGTGCGCGCCATCGGCACTAAAACCGTATCCCCAGCCGCCATCGTCCCTTGGGTCCGCGAACTCACTACCGCTGATCGGGAGCTGTTTTTTGATTAACTGGTTTACGGCAAATTGTGCCCGTTCTCTGTAGGTTTCATCTTGGGTTGCTACCAGAACAGGCACAATCACTGCGAATTGGTAAACAGCGAACTCATTCCAATTCTGCGCCAGTAGGAATTCCAAGCCGCTTTTAACGGCTGGATGCGCAGTGGTATGTCCGGCTGCAAACAAGGTTTGCAACGCCAGTGCTGTCTCCTGGGTTTGATCTTCACCGAAATTCCATACAACATCGGGAATAAAGTTTTCAGCCAACCCCTTCAGACTCGCTTGACAGGTGATGCAGATCAAGATGAGTTGGTTTTCAGTGCCGCATTGTAAACAGGTCCGGCTATGCTTTCCCTGCTGTGCCTCTATCCAATCAACCCCTTTTGTGATTGCGTTCTGGATTTGTTGGGGCGTGACAGTAGGGAATGTCCGCGTTTGGGCGACGATCGTCGTATGCGCAACGTTATTTCCGGTATCCGCTTCGTCAATATGCTTAGTGCCTGTGGGATTAACGACAGCGTAAATTTCTGTTTTACCAGGAGGCGGCTGCCACTGAGCTTTCACACTGCCGGTCTGCCCAGATTTTAATTCTATGATCACATCCTTACAGACGATTTGGAGCGGTTGCGTCGCTGGGTCTCCTTCGTAAAGTTCAACAACGAGGTCCTCGTTCATCGTCGGGGTGCCATCTCCACTGTTCTTCACCTCAACCGAGATGGTAATCTCTTCGCCTTCAACGGGGGTTGGGTTGGAAAAGGTAATGCTATTCGTATCAACACGGAAATCTGGCAGCTGCGCGAATCCACTCGTGGTGCACAATCCAAAAATAAAAATTCCGATTGCGAATGTTAACAGAAATCCTTGAAAACCTCTATGCCATGCCAAAGGCTGATAACCCATCATAATACACCTCACATTTATCTCTCAGAGAAGTTGCGATCATGCCCGCGAGTACTCCGATAAGCAGCTGAACGTAGCGACGCACTCCGTAGTAATCCTGTGAATTAGTTTCCTTCCCAAAATCCGACCGAAACGGAGGAAGGTTGCGGAATAGGATTCGCGAAGAGTTTCGTTCCGTCTGTAGAAAACTTACTGACTTCGCCGCTGAAAGTTGCCCCGAGCAGGTCAGCGACCCAAATACCGTTGTCTGAAGGCGAGAGACTTATTCCGACAACAGCCATCCCTGCAGGAAATTCATGTCTTTTTGTTCCGTCTGCTGATAAGTTTAGCAGCATTGACTGCTCAGAAACCACCCATACACTGCCATCCTTAGGATTGACACGCGGCGAAACCGGACTGGTGATCGTAAGTTTTAGGAGTTCTTGACCGGTTGGTGAAATCCGAATGAGTGTGTTAAACTGACTGTCAGCGACCCATGCATTGCCCTCATAGTCAACGGCAACACCGCCCTTGGGTTCTTGCATCGTCGGACCGGTTGCAATTTGATTGCCGTTTGCGTCGTAACGATTGATGGGCCCGCGTCCGTCGGTTATCCAGACACTGCCATCCTTAGGGTTCACAGCGACATTGAACCGCCCTGTCTCTACGTTTGGCGGACCACCTGTTGGAATTACCTGGGTGAGAATTTGTTTTCCGTCGCTTGATAACTTCGACACGCCGTCTAACCATGCCACCCAGACAGTGCCGTCTGCTGGATTCACAGAGATCATGTTCGGGCGTTTAATATCAACTTTTATGAATGGTTCATCTGGAGGCTGGGCTGCCTGATCGTACCTGAAGACAGCATTTGATGCCGAAATAGCGATCCAAGCGACACCATTGGTAGGATTGACCTCCGCAGCACTCGCTTGCGCCAGATTCGGAATGACCGTCGGATCGGCATTGCCATTCGCATGTAATTTATAAACCGTATCGCCACCACTTACAACCCAACACTCGCCATTATATTGCCCATAACTGGTAGCAACACACATCACAAAGAGTATGGCTACCCAAAACATTTTTTTCATAACGTGTCTCTCCTGTTTTGTCCTATATTTCTGTTTGACTTAAAGCCTATGGAATAGCGTCCATTTTTTAAATGTTAGCATATTTCTGTGTAATTTTCAAGGAATTTATCCACTCGCCTCATATCCATACCATGCCCAAGGAATTATCAACCTGATTTGATTCAATTTTACGCGGTTTTTTCTTGACTTGTTCCGGGAAATCCTGTATACTTTAGTATAGAGCAGTTGAAGGGTGTGAATTTCGCTTTCAGGAGACGAGCGGATGCCATTTCTTTTTCAAAGAAAAAAGAGTACTGCCATTCCCTTGATTTGGCTACTCATTTACCTTATCATAATTCCGATGCAGCTGTCGAACTATGTTCTATGCATCGGCACTGATGGTCACGTTGCCCTTGAAGTCTCAGTCAATGGGCACTGTAGAGACATACACGCTTTTGACTCGGAACACGCAGAGGTCACAGTTGCCGGAACGACTACGGAAGAAGACCACTGCGGTCCGTGTATCGATCTCGCTATTTTTGTTCCATTAAACACCCAATTATACCTCGTTCCTGCCAACGATGGGTCAATACAACCCACTGTCTCCGCATTCGCCCTCGTGCCACACGAAAAGAGCACCGCTGTGATTTTACGGCTTACGCATCCCGAGGCCCTCTCGTCGTTCATTAACCCGACGCTCATATCTCTTCGTACCACAACCCTTCTCATTTAAACCCTGCTTCCATCCTGTCTATGTCCAACACCCTTTGATTGATTTTTCTGCTGCTTAGATGTAGCAAATTCCGTGCCAATTTGAACAATACCACACTGACGCAGTTCTCTACAAAATACAGAGACAGCACTGCACGAAATGGGGCATTCTTTAGACGCAGTTGCCCGAAATGGGGCGTACTTAATGACCTAAGCTGCCGATAACCTTTTAGATAGCACCTTAGGTTACTTTACATGGAGGAAAGCATTGCGTACAAAAACTTCATTCAACCACATCTTCATAATCGTTGGATTTTGCCTGTTAACATTAATTATAGTGCAAATCCCGTCTGCCTTTTCAAATGGAGAGAGCAGGATTTCACTTGAGATCGCCATTGAAACAGCATTGCGCGAAAATCCACAACTCAACACGATTCGTGAAAGAGTTCATGTTGTTCGCGCTCGCGTTGACGGTATCGCCCTGCTTGGTAACCCCAAACTCGAAACCGAGTTTGTTGGAGGTGTCCATGCCGAACAGAGTTTTGAATTAACCAAGGCTTTCGAGCTGGGTGGACAACGCGGACATCGGATACGAATTGCAAAGACACACCTCGAAAAAGTAGATACCGAACTTGCTGCAGCGTCCCAATCCGTTAGGAAATCGGTGAAAATCGCTTTTTATGAGTTGCTACTTGTCCAAGAGAAACTTAAGTTAGCCAAAGAGATTGTCCAATACACCGAACAGATGCGCGACATCGCGCAGACTCGATTTGAAACCGGCGACCTTTCGGTAACACAAGCAAATCTGTCGAACATTCATCTGCAATCGGCACTGCGCGAAGCAGTGATGTTAGAGAACAAATTGCAGTTGGCACAACTATCACTCAACGAGTTGATGGGTGCCCCGCTTGAGACAGCACGTGTCGTTGTCGGGGAATTACGCGAAAAAGCATCGGCAGAGACACTTCAGAAGAAATTGACACTTGACGCTTTGAAGACGCAAGCGCTTGCGTATCGTAACGATCTAAAGTCGCTGCGGCTCAACGCGCAACTCACTGAAAGCGAACTCCGACTCGCGAAGGCAACGAACATCCCAGATTTGAGTGTTGGGGCACTTGCCGAACGCAGTGTAAACGAGCGGGCATTCGGTGTGAAGTTTTCGATTCCATTGCCACTGTTTAATAGGAATCGTGGCGAGATCAATGCCACAAAAGCTCAACAGCAGGTGGACACCGTAGAAATTAATAATACTGAGAAACAGATTGTTCGAGAGGTTATGGCAGCATTTCTGTCTTTCAGTACGACGGAAAAGATGCTTACGTTTTATGAAGGCGATTCACTGAAGTTACTCAACGAAAACCTTAAGCTAACACGGACCGCATACGAGTTAGGGGAAACAGAACTCTTAGAGGTTATTTTGATGCAGAAGGAGTTCATCAAAGCACGATTTGCCTACCTTGATGTGCTCGCAGCGTACCATAAGGCGTTCGCTGAGCTTGAAGCTGCTGTCGGCACATCTCTCGAACCTGTACCATAAATCCGCAATGATTGGTGGACAACACTAAGGAGAAATAAAATGTTACGTTATTCTCATATCACGCTACTTTTGGCAGTTCTCATTGTCATTATAGGGAGTTTGGTTTCACTAAACGTCCGGTTTACATCAACGTGGGCTGAAGATGCACATGTCCACGATGAGCAAGCACACAGCCATGACGAACAAACCGGACCCGCACACAGCCAAGAGAATACGGTGACACTCACCGATAAAGCGAAAATTAATATCGGTCTGAAGACTGATGAAGCCGATATTCGTGCGATTGAAAGGGTTGCGTCTGTTCACGGAAACGTAATGGCACACCCAGAACGGCAAGCCATTGTCACACCCAGAACCGGGGGTATCGTGAAGCGTATCCACTTCAGCGTTGGCGAAACGCCGAAAAAAGGCGATGTGCTGCTTGAACTGGAGAGCGTTGATTTACAGATGGCACAGATTGAACTGCTTGCAGCGGCATCTCAACAGAAATCACTTGTATCCAAGTTATCGAGACTGACAGAGGTTTTCGCCAAACAAATTCGGCGGGAATTACAAACTCGGCAAATTGACTATCTGCAATCGCTATCCGAACTACAGCAGCTACAAATGACAGTCAAAAAACGTAAAGCTCTCGCCAGAACGCAGATTACCTCAGCATTGGAACAGATGCGCTTTAGATTGGTCAAGGCTGATGTTGAACTTCAATTGCTTGATAACACACTCAAAAGGATTAAGACCCTTGCAGAAAAGCGTATCTCAGCACAGAAGGAACTTATTGCGAAACAGGCAGAATATAAGCAAGCGAAAAATGAGTTAGCAGATGCGAAGCGACAATTCCAGATCTTCGGCATCAGCGAACAGACGTTGGAAAAGATTCTGCGTGACAGTGGGGAGACCCCCATTCTCTCACTACTGGATACAGACAGACTGGACAGCAGGGACGAGGTAACCTCGCCTGTCCTGGAAAGATATGCCGTGCTTAGTGAGGGCGCAACAGAATTGGTTGATGCCGAAGTGGCGTACGAACTCGCTGCTATCAAGGTTGCAGCAAATAGACAACGCGCCTTGGCTGCTGGACTAACCGAAACACTTCTCGAAACTTTGGCTGAAACTGGTTCAATCACGTCCTTTGACGATTTACCCACCGATGCATTGATTGAAAATTACCTCGCTTTTGTAGAAAGTTCAGAGGCACTGGAAGGCGTGCTTCAGTTAGAAGAAACATTGCGCAATGCGAACATCACCTTGAACAAAGTGCGCCAGAAACTTCAAGTATCCGGCCTCACAGGTGAAGACATCGAGAAGATTATTCAAACAGGTCAGCCATCTGCTATGTTCTATGTCAAGGCACCCGCTTCTGGGCAAATTACCGAGCAGCATGTGACAGTCGGCACGACAGTTGAAAAGAGTGATATACTCTTCTCAATACTGGACACCGATATTGTCTGGGCTCAAGGGGAAGTTCACGAAGACACACTTGCGTTAATTCAGGACAAATGGCAGATAGGCAGTGAGGTGCGTATCCATGTCGCTGCTTACCCAGAAACAATTTACACCGGCAAGATTTCTGGCATTTCGGATGTTGTGGAGCCAGAGGAACAGACCGTTCACTTTTGGGCAGAAATCGAAAACCCTGATCATCAGCTTAAACCTGGGATGTTTGCTGACCAGACAATTGTCCTCGACAAAGGCGTTGATGTCTTGAGCATACCATTGGAGGCGGTGATTGAAGACGGGGGTAGCCGATTTGTATTTGTTGCGTACGGTGCGACCTACACGAGGCATGAAATTGTAGTAGGTGCCAAGGACGACCGGTACATAGAGGTTAAAGATGGTGTGTTGCCGGGCGAGCGAGTGGTTGTTCAGGGGACGCATCAACTGATGAGAGCGATGGCAGTGCCTACCCAAGTTGTTGATGCCAACCATGGGCATCCGCACTAAAGTGGATAGAGGAGGAGAATCAATGTGGTCAAAAATCACCGAGGTTTCACTCAAAAACAGACTCCTTGTCATCGCTTGTACGATTGTGGCGATTATCATCGGCTTCAGGATGTTTCAATCGGCACCTATTGATGTTTATCCTGACATCAACCCGCCACGTATTACCGTGCTGACAGAGGCACACGGTTGGTCCCCTGAGGAGATGGAAACCCTTGTAACGCTACCGATTGAAAGTGCAATGAACGGCACCCCAGATGTTACACGGGTTCGGTCTTCGTCAGCAATCGGCTTGTCGCTTGTCTTCGTTGAGTTCGACTGGGGTATGGATATATTCCTTGCGCGGCAGATGGTTTCTGAACGGCTTCAACTCGTTGCGCCGAATTTACCTGAAGCTGTTGATGCCCCGATTATCTTACCGACTTCGTCTCTTTTGGGCGAGATTATAGAATATGCGCTCGTCGATGAAACAGGGGAATTCAGTGAGATGGAGATGCGGGACCTGGCAGATTGGATTATTCGATACCAGCTGCAATCGCAGGGTGGTATCGCTAACGTGATTAACATCGGCGGATACATAAAACAATTTCAAGTTTTCGTGAACCCTGAGCGGTTGATCAGCTACGACCTCTCACTCGAAGATGTTGCCTCTGCGCTCGAAAAGAGCAACGAAAACTCTGCCGGCGGTTTCCTCATCAAAGCGTCCCGCGAATTGATGATTCGGGGATTAGGACGGATTTCTACGGTTGCCGACATTGAAAACGTTGTTATTGATGTGCGGGGATACGGCACCCCGATTTTCGTTAAAGATGTTGCGACAGTAAAAATAGGATCGCTTCCGGAAATTCGGCGCGGCGCGGGGAGCCATAACGGCGAAGAAACCGTTTTAGGCAAAGTCATCAAACAACCCGGTATCAACACGATAAACCTCAGTGACAAAGTGACTTCTGTGTTGAAATCACTTGAGCAGTCAATGCCTGAAGGTGTAAAGATTAAAGTCGAGTACGCACAAGCGGACCTCATTCGCCGTGCCGTGGAAACTGTTAAAGATGCCCTGCGCGATGGTGCTATCCTCGTCGTTATCATTTTGGCGATCTTTCTGTTTAATATTCGCACTGCCCTGATTACCCTGACAGCGATCCCCCTCTCTTTAATCATAGCAGTTATCGCCCTACTTTCTCAGGGGGGTACCCTCAACATTATGACACTCGCGGGTTTAGCGATTGCAGTTGGAATGGTGGTTGACGACGCGATTGTGTACGTTGAAAATATCTTCCGACGATTGCAGGAATACTTTCGGCTGCGTCATGCAGGCGAGACACCTGACGAAACGCCATCAGAAGTTGTGACGCGTGCGAGTGATGAAATCCGGGCATCCATCGTTTTTGCGACGTTGATTATCATTCTTGTCTTCGTGCCACTATTTAGTTTGAGCGGTATGGAGGGCAGAATGTTCCGTCCACTCGGTTGGGCTGTTGTCATCTCGATGGCGGCATCGCTACTCGTTGCCCTGACAGTGGTCCCTGTGCTAAGCGATTTACTGTTGACCCGTTTCCGTTGGCAGCACATCAGAAAAGCCTCCGACTCGGAACCGGCGCCACCGAAAGAGAGTCCTGTAGTGGTGTGGATCAAACGCGCTTATCGTCCAATGCTCGCGCTGGTGATGCGTTTACGCTGGGCGGTTGTCGCTTTGGCACTGTTATTGGTCGTGTTGACTGTAACGGCAATTCCGCGTTTGGGTCGCGAATTTTTGCCCGTCATGGATGAAGCGACGTTTGTTATCAGCGTCTTTTCACCGCCGGGGACCTCGTTAGGAGAATCCACCCGTATCGGTAGAGAGATGGAAACAAGGCTTTTAACAATTCCAGAAGTAACGAGTGTCAGTAGTCGCACTGGTCGTGCAGAAGCCGATGAACACGCGCACGATGTGAACACGCATGAAATCCTTGTGAACTTTATTCCGCCCGATGAACGCGAAAAAACACGGGAAGCACTCCTCACCGAAGTACGGACGCTGTTATCGCCTGAAAACTTTCCAGGGGTCCTTGTATCTGTCGGTCAACCGATTCAGCATCGGCTCGACCATCTTTTGTCTGGGGTCAGCGCACAAGTGGCACTGAAGTTGTTTGGACCAGACCTTGATACGCTCAGACAGAAAGCAGAGGACGTTAAAGCAGTCATTTCGGAGATTGAAGGCGCAGCCGATTTACAGGTGGAACAGCAGGTCCAAGTGGAGCAGCTTCAAATCAAAGTTAAACGTCTTGAAGCGGCGCGTTACGGTTTACGGGTTGAAGACGTTACACATTTCGCAGAAACTGCATTCAAAGGCGAAACTGTCAGTCGGGTTATCCAAGGGCAACGTCAGTACGCGCTCCTTGTTCGCATGGATCCAACACTTATCAACACTGTTGAATCCATCGCAAATTTAGAACTCCGAACGCCTTCAGGGACATTCGTTCCGTTAAAACAGGTCGCCGATGTTGGTTTTGGCTACGGACCGAATACGATCAATCGTGAGAACGTCTCTCGGCGTATTGTCATTCAGTGTAATGTCCAAGATCGAGACCTCGGTAATTTTATTGCGGAAGTTCAGCAAGCAATTAACGCACATATCGATCTGCCCGAAGCGTATTTCCTTACCTACGGCGGACAATTTGAAAGCCAACAGTCCGCACAAAGAAGAATTTTGATTCAGACAGGCTTTGTGGTTGCTGGTATCTGTGTTCTGCTATTTCTGGCAATGGGTTCATTTCGGCTTTCACTATTGGTAATGCTGAATTTGCCGTTAGCGTTAATCGGTGGTGTCGTCAGTATTTTTCTCACTGGCGGTGTGCTGAGTATCCCCTCAATGGTGGGTTTTATTCTGTTGTTCGGTATTGCTGTCCGAAACGGTATTATCTTGGTAACGCACATCAATACGCTGCGTTCAGAAGGGATGCCGCTCTATGATGCCATCATAAAAGGTGCCGAGGAACGCATCAGTCCGGTGTTAATGACAGCACTGACCACCGGGTTAGGGATGTTGCCGCTTGCACTTGCACACGGTTCGGGGGCAGAACTCCAGAAACCGCTTGCAATCGTTATCAGTGGTGGTATGATAACTGCGACGCTTTTAACCTTGCTTGTCTTACCGGTCTTGTACTACATTGTCGAATTAAGCTGGGTAGCGAGTTTCCAACGTAAAAGCGCGAAGTCGTAAATTATAGGTTTCTCTGTAAACTTTTTTCTGACGCTGAGCGTTTAGGTTTCCAGAGAGCCGAACTCACGTTGTAAAACTCAGGATTTTGACTTTTTCTAAAATTATGCACCCTTTTTAGTGCGATATCGCGTCATTAACAATTAAATGGAAGTCAACGGACTCGACCGAGCAATTTTTTTTGAAACTTTTTTTCTTTAATGGTGTCTAATGCAAATGAGGATGTAAACTTATAGATTAAGGGAGAAGATCAGGAGGAGATCAGAATGAAACGTACACATTTCTATTGGCTTACTTTTCTGGTGGTACTTCTATTTGTTGGCATAAGTATGGTAAGCATGGCTGAAGAGGCGGTTGTCTTGAAAATAGAGATTTCAGATGTTGTTAGCAACGCCGATGCGCGCCAGATTCGGCGATTGTTGAAACCGTGGGCGGATCCGAAGGACGTTACCTTCAGTACGCCTGTTGACAAGAACGGTAGAAAACGGCATTTCACCACCGTCGTGGAAGTCAAAGCGAGACAAGGGGTTACGAAGTACAGCGAAACACATACGTTTGATGTGTATAACATCATGCGGCAGCTCAACGATTCGCGCTTCCGGGGCCGTCATGGGCTCGGGGGTGCGCGTGTCCTTAAAACCCATGCGACTATCCGCGGTGACATGTTTGCACACCCCGGTTTCGCTCGGAGTTATATCCGAAACGTTCCGTCATGGCGACGCTGGCGGCCGGAGACCTCTAATATCATGCATGCGTTGACGACAGAAAACCAAGGACAGAATTTCGTTTTCGACGCGAACCCTGAGTTCGATCAGATGCGGACAGATGTTGGAACTACCGGTAAACCGGTTGAAGTACAAGGCACAGTCACCGGATTTGACGGTCCCTATCCAATTATATCGGTGCAGAAGTATGAGGTAGGCTATCACCTGAAGAACAAGGCAGCTGAAGAGGGCGAGGAAACGAAGGAAAAGCCGACTTACGATTATCTTGAAAACCGGTAGAGATTCTCTTTATGACTGATAACCACCGGTATTAAATAAGACGACGCGTTCGGACGGACTAATCATCCGTCTCGCGACGAGTTGCTTGAGTGCAGCGACGGTCGCTGCACCTTCAGGGCATGTTAGAAGCCCTTCGGTTGTAGGAAGCAGTTGCATTGCCTCACGGATAGCATCGTCCGTGACGGCAATTGCGGTGCCGTTGCTTTTACGAATCGCCTCTAAGATAAGGAAATCGCCAATCGCTTGCGGCACGCGCAACCCGCTTGCAACGGTCTGTGCATTACGCCACGGTGTTGCTTCAGTTGCGCCTTCTTCCCACGCTTTTACAATCGGCGCGCAACCTGCTGATTGCACAGAAATAAACCGCGGTCTCTTTTTCCCGATCCAACCGATCGCCTCTAATTCCGCGAAACCTTTCCACATTCCGACAATACCCGTGCCACCGCCGGTAGGGTAGATAATAACATCGGGTAGTTCCCACGCAAACTGCTCAGCGAGCTCAAATCCCATCGTCTTTTTACCCTCGACACGGTACGGTTCTTTGAGCGTTGACACATCAAACCACCCTTCATCGGCCTTCCGTTCTGCAACGATCTTACCAGCATCGTTGATTAAACCATCAATCAGTGTAACGTTCGCGCCCGCGAGGTGACACGTCTCTTTATTGAAGGCGGGTGTATCTTTCGGCATAAAGATGTGTGCGGTAATACCTGCGGCGGCAGCATACAATGCGAGTGCCGTGGCGGCGTTACCAGCGGACGGGATTGCCAGCTGCGTCAGTCCGAGAGATTTCGCTTTGGATACTGCCATCGCTAAGCCGCGCGCCTTAAAACTACCCGTGGGTAATCGCGATTCGTCTTTCACCCATACCTCCGTGAGACCAAACCTCGCGCCCAATCTTTCCGCGTGGATGAGGGGGGTCATTGTCTCACCGAGTGTTACTATGTCCTTGGGGTCGGATATAGGCAGGAGTTCTCTATAACGCCAGAGTGATGCGGGTCTTGACAAAAGGGTGTCGCGAGTCCACGTTCTTGTGAGTTGTTCAAGTGCGTAACGGGCAAGTAACGGTTTCCCACAAGCCGTACAGACGTTCTGTGGCACCGTGTGCGGATAGGTTTCACCACATTTGCTACATTCAAGGTGCTGGAGATAGCTTTTCATAAGGGACATGCCTACTGTTTTGCTTAGGCGTGTGCAAGCAATCTGAGAAGGATGGCTTTCATGCTATGGAGCCGGTTTTCGGACTGGTCAAAGATAATTGAACGTTCATCGTTGACGAGTTCACCTGTGATTTCGTATCCGTGATGCGCGGGGAGGCAGTGCATAATCTTGCACACATGCCCCTTCAACAATTCGGCGTTCAATTGATACGGTGCCATCTTTTTTAACCGACGTTCCCGCTCTTCCGCAAAAGATGGATCCGTGAAAAATTCCATGTCCACCCACGTATCCGTATAGACAATATCGCTTTCGGCGATGACTTTTTCGAGGGCAGGACTGATGTTTGACGTGTCTGTGTCAAGTGTTTTATAGAGACCTTTCTGAGCGGCTGCATCCCATAACGCTTTATCAACGGCAGCGGGGTTTATCTCCGGTGCGACGACAGTGACTTCAATGCCAACCTTCATACCCGCGGCAATCAGCGAATTACAGACGTTATTATGCACACCGATGAAACACAATTTGACCCCTTCCAATCTACCGAGGTGTTCTTGTATCGTCATTAGATCGCCGAGTGCTTGCGTTGGATGGTATTTGTCGCAACAGCCGTTAATGACCGGTACTGTTGCGGCAGCGGTGGCTTCAACGAATTCAGCGTGCTTCAAGAAGCGAGCCAAGATAATATCGACATAAGCAGAGAGAACGCGCATTTCATCGCCGAGGTCGGCTAATGCGAAGTTTGTCGTACGCCAGTCAAGGTAATGTGCGTGTCCACCGAGTTGTGTAATACCGATCTCACCTGCACAGCGCGTGCGCGTGGAGGTTTTTTGGAAAAGTAGGCAGAGGCTTTTTCCACCTACAGCGTGTCTATATTTCTCGGGATATTTTTTTAGATTTAGGCTCTCTTCGACCGTCTGAAAAATATCTGTTTCTGACCAAGGGTTCAGTGTAATTAGGTGCATAGTTACCTCCACAGTGGGCTTTGGAAACCGGCACGCGGTTCTTTTTCAGTGCCGATGTTAGATAAGAAACCATAATTATACCGAACTTTTTACGATATGTCAAATATTTTCTATCTGCGCTGCAGGGCCATTCAATTTTATAGTAAAATCCGAAAATAAGTTTACACCTGTCGCTCGTAGGGGTTGGGTTAC
>VYCT01000161.1 GCA_009843785.1 Candidatus Poribacteria bacterium
ATCATATATAATGTAACAGCTTATGAAAAACAGAAGCAACCTCGCCTATCAAATGAGCTGTCCATCAGCAAAATTAACAAGCGTTAACCAATGAAATTCGCATTTTATGAACAACTTGAAAACAAACCGAATCCATCAAGCACCACCAAGCCAATCGAACACTATGCGCGTGGCACTTTGAAAAGAGATAGACAAAAATTAAAATTGCCCAATTGTTCACGAAAATTCCAGGGACATAGAATTCAAAAACGTCATGGTTCAACGGTCTGACTGCGTTCTCGCTGTTTACAAAGGACAAAAAAGTATCGTGAACAATTTCGTGAACATTTGTGAACATCTTAGCAAAGGAATTATCGTCCACAGAATCTATCACCCTCACAAACCCACGCATTTAGTGGGTTTACAACAGCGTATACTGCGAACATGAAAATTGAACACATCGCCAATGTTCATGAATGTTCATGAAAATCCGTGCCATGTTCACGAAATGTTCATAATTTACCTCCGAGAAACCCATTGTCCACGATACCAGAAAAAATTAACAAATAGTTAATTTTTAGGACTTATGCAGACAGGCACTAAAGGATTTCCTGACGACAAGTGAATGCCTACATTTGGATCTTTAATTATCAAACTCACGTTAGGATTAAGCACTTCGCCCGCCCATAAAATTTCATAGCAACCTTCACAGCATCCACTATCAAAAACCGATCAAAACCCAGTCACTGTCCGGGTTTACAAATGATTTCACAACTTATCACTTTTTCGATTTTGCTATGAAAACTGTGAAACGCGCGCCACTCCATTTCTTGGATTTTTGTGCAATACGGTTGCATGCCTCCCCAACTTCTGATAAAATAGTACGCAAAAGGAGTTCTAAACAGCCTATGAAAACCACACAATCAAAAAACACAATCAACAAAAGCCAGAAGAAACACCTCGCTTTTCCGGTCTATGATGAAGAAGACATCCTTAACTGGGATGCTGCCATCGTTACGCCACCACCGCGTTCATCCGGGACAATACGGGTTAGGTTAATATACAAGGGGCGAAGTAAGCCAATGCCGGTTGAAAATTTTTGGGAAGAGGAATAGGCATTTGGATCTTATCAAAAAATATGGAAACCATTGATCTCAAACAACGCATCGCGCAAGGCGAAAACACCACAACCGAATTCAAAGAGAGTTTCGATCAGGAAGTGATTGAAACCGCTGCTGCGTTTGCCAATACTGATAGTGGTATTATCCTTATTGGCGTATCTGATAAGCGAGAAATCAGAGGAATTACCATTGGCAAAGAGACACTGAGAAACTGGTCAAACCGGATTGCTCAAGCGACTGATCCGCGGGTGGTTCTGGAAATTGAATCCGTTGATATAGAAAAAAAGTCGGTGGTGTTGATACATATCGCAGAATCTTCCATAAAACCCGTCTCAGTTAAAGGCAGATGCTATAAGCGAGTAGGCAATAGCAACCGCGTCATGTCACCACAAGAGATTTCCCAGATGCACCTCAACGCCACTGGGCAAACTTGGGATAGACGCTTAGCAGGGAACGCCGGAAGTGATGATATAGACCCGAAAAAAGTGCAGTGGTACTTAACTCAGCGTGAAGAGGTCCGGAACGTTGCGAGACCCCAAGACATGGACGTGACAGAATTGTTGAAAAACATTAAAGGAAGTAACAGAGAAGGAACGCCAACCCATGCTGGTATTCTCTTCTTCGGCAATTATCCCCAAAGCTTCCTCCAAAATGCGCAGCTCCGGATTGTTAGATTTAAAGGAATATCGGTTACCCATCCTGTCCTTGATCGACTGGATTGCTCTGGGGCACTCTGGGAAATGGTTGATGCCGCCGAGGAATTCATCAGGAAAAATATTAGACTCCTCAGTTTTCGTACCTCAAGGAGTTTTCAACGAGACGATAAGTTTGAGTATCCGCTGAAGGCACTGCGGGAGGCGATTATCAATGCCTTAATTCACCGTAACTATCAAAAACACTCGGATGTCCGAGTTTTCATATTCGATACCCGCGTTGAGGTTATCAATCCTGGCACTTTTCCAGAGGGTGTCAGTCCGGACGCGCCAGTCCATGAACCCGTAAATCCCATTTTAAGCCAATTCATGTACGATATTGGCTTCATTGAACGTTACGGTTCTGGCATCAAAATGATGAAGAGACTCTCTAACGAATGGGGAAACAAAGCACCGCGTTATGAATTTCATCCACTTGAGACAAAAATCATCTTTGATTCTCCAATTCAAGAGAGCACTTATGTTGAAATTGACGACATTTCAGAGCAGTTGAACGAGCGTCAAAAGAACGCCTTGTTTCACGTACAAAAAAGCGGGCAAATTGCGACAAGAGAATACGCGGAGATCAACCATATTTCGCCCAGGACTGCCTATACCGAGCTCAAGGATTTAACAGACAAAGGGCTCTTGACAGCAGTAGGAAAGGGAAGAGGAATTAGGTACGTCCGAAAAATGGACGATCAGGTAACCGATTAATTGCGTGATTAATTGCGTGATTAATTGCGTGATTAATCGCGCAAACATTAGAAATAACCCAAGTTGATACCAACGGATTTTGAGCATTGTAACACGGTTTTTCGGACACCTTCTTCACCCCGTAGGGGTGGTATGTCTATAGAAACTACGTATTTAAGCGACTGCACTCCGTAGGAGTGCCATGTCTATAAATAGGTGGCGGCTTGCGTTAGAAACAGTACCCATATGTCAAAAAAAACGATCGAAGGCATCACCAAAATAGCCGTGAAAAGTTTCAAGTCAATAGCGGAGGAATGTGCAATTGACATCCGTCCGCTAACGATCCTTGCTGGTGCGAACAGTTCCGGGAAATCCAGCATCATACAACCGCTCTTAATGCTGAAGCAGACCCTGGAAGCACCTTATGATCCAGGACCGCTGTTGCTTGATGGGCCGAACGTCCAATTTACTGAGGCATCTCAATTTCTGTCCAAGTTAACTGATGAAAAAAGAGCAGATCATTTTCAGGTTAGCATTGGGATTGGTATGGATGGTGTTTCTCGCTTAGTAGGGATGACTTTTAGAAGGGGAGAGAACGGATTTGAAATTGGCAAGATGACGGTCGAAAATGAACTTCTACATCTTGTTCTGTATCCTGAAATGCCGATAGAAGTAATTAGGGGCGGGGGTAAACAATATCTGTATGACAAGAAGTATATCGCGAAGCGTTTTTTACACTGTTCTTTGTATTTGCGATCTGAAGAGAGTCGTGAGTCCCGATTTGTTGCTGATCATGAACACTATATTTTTCACAGCATTCACCTTCCCGGATTACGCGGCAATCCTGAACGTATCTATAAACTGACTAGCACAGGTCCCCGCTATCCTGGCACATTTGAAAACTATATTGCCAGCATTCTTCACGAGTGGCACGAGACGAAAGATAAACGCCTGAAAACGGTCGCCGATGCGCTTCACACACTTGGACTGACGGGGAAGGTTGGCACGAAAAAAATCGGTGATGTCGGTATTGAACTTCAGGTCGGTCCTCTCCCACACGACAGAACCGACGAAGTGGACACGGTCAACATCACCGATGTGGGGCTGGGTGTATCCCAAGTGCTCCCTGTTTTAGTTGCCCTGATTGCAGCAGAACCCGGACGATTAGTCTACATTGAACAACCTGAGCTGCATCTCCATCCCCGCGCCCAAGTTGCATTGGCACAAGTATTAGCAGACGCGGCAAAACGGGGTGTACGCGTCGTTGCAGAAACGCACAGCTCACTACTACTTTTGGGCGTTCAAACGCTTGTCGCCGAAGGAGACCTCTCACCGGAATTGGTGAAGCTTCACTGGTTCACACGCCGCGAAGATGGAATAACCGAAGTTGATAGCGTGGACTTAGACGAAGCTGGAACTTACGGAGAGTGGCCCATAGATTTTGATGATGTCAGCCTCAACGTACAGAGCCGTTTTCTTGATGCCGTAGATAACGTTAGATTTGGCGACAAGGAGACTTCGTGAGAGCAAGAAATTCAAAGCGGCTGGTGATTGACACTGATGTCGCCCAAGCATCTGGTGATGAAGATGCGACCGATCCACGTGCTATCAATTGTCGCGATTTCCTAAAGGAAGTAAGGTCTCAAGATCATAGGGTAGTGATGACGAGAGAAATCAGTGATGAGTGGAAAAGGCATAGATCTGGCTTTGCCCTTGAATGGCGAGTGTCAATGGATGCGCGTAGAAGAATAGATCGTATCAAGCCACCAGAGAATAAGGAACTCCGAGACAAGGTCACAGTTACAGCAAGCGATGAAGATGAGATTGAAGCCATGCAAAAAGATTTTCACCTTTTACAAGCAGCACTCGCAACCGATCAAACAGTTATTTCGCTTGACGAAACCGGCCGGCAACTTTTCAAACGAGCCTCTCAACAGGTCGGCGAAATCCGAAATATTATCTGGGTAAATCCAGATAGGGCAACAGAAGAACAACCCATCACTTGGCTCCAAAACGGCGCACCACCCGAACCCCATCGTCAACTTTCCGCTTGATGCAGTATTTGTTATGAGTATCGCGAGCGCAGCTCGCTCCTCCAAAAGATACTGGCACGACTGAAAACTCTTAAAATCCGCGTCCTCCGCGATAATCCGCGATTTGCGGCGTACTCGCCCAAATGCGATCTGCATTCAGACAATCACCCACGCCAACCCACATCAATGCTCGTATACCCGTGTGTATATTGCTGAAAATGCGGCGGTAAATCCGCTAAGAACTGCCTACCGTCTTCCGGAATCTCCCACGGAATATCAATAGGGTGAGCCCGACTCCGAAAACCGATCGCACACGACAACCGGATCTCATCAATCTGGTTCGGGAACGCGCCGTGATACGTCCGATGCGCAAACACAATCATATCCCCCGGATTCGTGAACAGCGGTACCAACCCCGGAATATCAAAACCGACGTACGCCTTTTCCTCTTCACCCTCCTTATAGAAGGAACGCCTATCCGCTGTCATCTTGAAACCTTCCGGTCCCTCCCAATCCTCTACATGAGAATCCTCAATCACGCACAGACCACCGTGTTCCGGACGAGAACCCGTCAAGTAGAACCATTTCCCTGAGGGCCATAAACCACGGTTCAGCACATCGCCCGAATTCTTCGGTGCATCCGTCGAAAACCCACACCAATCGGTGTGCCATGCAACAGGCTGAGATCCCGGCATCCGAATGATAGCAGCAGAACGGTGGACAGTCATCTCGTCTGTCCCGATGAGATGGCGATGGATTTTCATGAACGGATCATATCCGAGCAGCTGCCAAGCCCCCGGTCCCGACTCAACCCAAGCGTGTCGGGTCCGACTCTGCCCATGTTCCAACGCTCTGTTTGGATCCGTCCCATCGAAGACTGCCTGTTTGAGACTCTCCACTAACTCAGGCGGCAGAACATCTTTAACAATCGCGAAACCGTGTGCCGCCAAACATTCGGACATCTGAGTAAGTTGATCCACCTCAAACTCGTAAGTATAACCAAGTTCAGGTTTCTGAATCTCTAAATATTCTTTCATAAGTGACACCCCAAGCATTTCGTCAGTTATAGTCGCCTACTGTAAATGTTGCGTGTTAGCATCTTAGCAAATATCCGTTATCACGTCAATGTCAAATTTTGCGCCGTAGGTTATATCCTTGCACTAATTACCAAGTTTTGTTAAAATAATACTACTAACACTGAGACACTTTTACAAGGCAACGATAGCACTGTACTTAGGATCCAGAAGTGATACCGTCAATCCAAAACATCACACAGACAGACACGAATTACCCAAAAAGGTTAAAAAAATATCTAAAAACAGAAACCCCAGAAACGATCTGGGCGCGCGGGAATATCAACTTGTTACCGGGACAAAACACCAGTTTAAATGGAGACCTTTGGGCACTCTTCTGCTCCCGCAAGTGTCCCGGCGAACTTATATTCAAGACACACGACTTGGCACAGACATTGAAAGAAAGAGGGATCCCAACGATCGGAGGCTATCACTCGCCAATTGAACAAGAGTGCCTGCGCGTCTTACTACGCGGTGTACAACCGATCCTCCTATGTCCGGCACGGAACATTGAAAAGATGCGACTGAAACCGACATGGAGAGAGGCATTAACCGATGAACGGCTATTAATTTTATCTGCTTTTGAGAGTCGCCACAACCGATCGACAGCAGCATTGGCGAACCGACGCAACGCTTTCGTTGCAGCACTTGCGGACAAAATCTGTATCGCACACGCCGCAGAAGACAGCAAGACCTTAGAATTCGCACAGATGGTAATAGCGTGGGGTAAACCTGTTTTCACTTTTGAGACACCAGTAAACGATGCACTCTTTCAACTTGGGGCACAACCCCTACTCGGAGGAACATAATGGCGAAAACCGCTTTTGTAGGAGACCATGAACTGACCTTCCCGGGACCACACCTCGGTGTGCTTCGGGACTGTAACGCCGTGCTTGATTCAGCAGAAGGCTTGCACCAACAGATAGCAGAGGACGGGTATCTGCTCGTCCGTGGCTTAATTGATAAAGAAAAGATTATCGCGGGGCGCCGGGCTATTCTGGAATACGCCAATGGCAACGGAAAAGACGACGTTTTCAAACCCGACACCGACATCATGGAGGCAATCGCTGGTGCTGGGAGCCCCGGACGAACGATGGGCACACCCGCTGTTACACACCATCCAGATGTCCAGTCCGTACTGGAAGGCGACGAACTCTTTAAGTTCTTCCGCAACTTCTTTGGGGGCGACACCCGCACCTTTGATTACAAATGGCTCCGGTTCGTCCGTCCTGATGGCTGGTCAGGCCCCCACTTCGATTTCGTCTATATGGGAAGAGGTTCAAAGCAGTTGCACACCTGTTGGGTACCGTTTGGCGATGTGCCTGCAACGATGGGGACATTGACAGTCTTGGTCGGGTCACATAACCTGCCGAGTTTCGCACCGATTCGGGACACCTACGGCAAAACAGATGTCGATAAAGACGGGACTCCCGGGCATTTCGGGCGCGACCCGATGGAAATCAGCGATAAATACGGCGGTGAGTGGAAAACAGCCGATTTCGAGATCGGGGATGTTATCATCTTCACGATGCACACGATGCACACTTCCACCAAGAACCTTTCAGATCGCTGGCGTATCAGTTGTGACATCCGTTTCCAACCAGCAGAGCATCCGATCGATGAGCGGTGGGTCGGCAAAAACCCAATTTCTCACACAGGCAGCCAGAAGATCTCGTTCGAGGAAGCAAAGAAGCAATGGGGATTAGAATAATCCGCATACTTAAGCGAGATATGTATACTTTTTCGCAATTTTTATACATATCGGCGTTGATATGTATAAATTGTATACATGTCAATATATGCTTCCGCTTCTTACCGCGGTTTGGCCAGAAGTTTATTCTGATAATAATTCTATGAGGTCTCTATTGATGTAGTAGTTCTCCCGTCCGACCTTTACTTGTTCAAGCAAATCGAGTTCTACCATAGTGCTCAAGTACCTTGTAGCGGTAATGCGATTACACGCCAGTTCTTGTGCAACGATACCAATTTTGCAGTAGGGCCACTTGAAAAGTAGATCGACAAACCCTTCGCGCTCAATGGCTTTCGTTTTGCCTTGCGCTTTTATCAAAACGTTATCCATAAGGTGATTAATTGCCTCTATTTTGTCTGCGGTGTCTCGCGAAGTCTGTTCCACTGCTTTCAAGATGTAGAGAATCCACTGCTCCCAACTTCCGTTTTCTGTGACTTCACGAAGATATTGATAATAAGCATCCCGATTTTGAATAAGAAAACGGCTGAGGTAAAGTATCGGCACATCAAGCAGTCCTTGATGTACTAAATAGAGGATGTTGAGTATGCGTCCTGTTCGTCCATTGCCATCCGTGAAAGGGTGTATCGCCTCAAACTGGTAGTGCATTACGGCCATTTTGACAAGCGGTTCAAGTCCATCAGTTTTATCATTAATAAATCGCTCAAGGTTCGTTAACAATCTGATAAGATTTCCGTATCCGGTTGGAGGTCTGTAAATGAGTTGTTGTGTTGCTCGGTTTTCAATCACCACTGGACCACTACGCACTTTCATTTTTCCGTCAAAAATACGCGAGCAGATCTGCTCAAAGAGTTGTATGTCCAGAGTTGAGCCTTCTCGGATCCTCCTGACACCATCCCACAATGCCTCGCGGTAGTGTAGTACTTCTTTGGTGTTGGAGTCAACCTGGTTTCTGTCAGATGCTATCGCTCGGTACAGATCATCGTTCGTCGTAACGATGTTTTCGATTTCCGAACTCCTACGTGCCTCCTGAAGCGGTAGTGTATTTATCAGAACCTCTTCGTTTGGCAACGTCTTCACCAAGGCATTTGCCTTAGAAAGCTCGGTCATTGCCGATATGCACGCTTTAAGTATTTCACGCGATTCAATATCTGCGGCCGGTGGCAGTTCAGGAAGATCGTTCCATGGAATACTTGGATCAAATTGCCTCATTGTTCTCACACTCCACCGCTTTTAACAACCGGACATGTATACTTTTTCGCAATTTGTATACATATCAGCATTGATATGTATAATTTGTATACATATCAATTGATCCTTAACCGAACAGCGCACGCCGGATCTGACGAACTGCCTGACGAATCCGATCTTCGTTTTCTACAAGCGCGATGCGGATATAGCCCTCACCGTTATGCCCAAACCCGGCACCGGGAGAGACACAAACCTCCGCCTCATTCAGGAGTTTCATCGCAAAATCCAGAGAACTCAGATGCTGCCACGTTTCAGGAATAGGTGCCCAAACGAACATTGAAGCCTGCGGTTTTGGCACCTTCCACCCGATCCGGTTTAACCCTTCTACAAGCACGTCGCGGCGTTTCTGGTAGATCGCCGCGTTTTCGATCACCGTGTCTTCTGGCGTGCGGAGTGCCATGATTGCAGCGACCTGAATCGGTGCGAAAATCCCATAATCGTAATAGCCTTTAATCCGAGCGAGTGCCTCGATAATCTCCCGATTTCCGGCTGCAAACCCGCACCGCCAGCCTGCCATGTTATAAGATTTAGACAGCGAGATAAATTCAATACCGACATCCTTCGCACCTTTTGCCTGTAAGAAACTCGGTGCCTTGTAGCCGTCAAAAACGATGTCCGCATAAGCCAAATCGTGGACGACAACAATCTCCTGTTGCTTCGCGAACGCCACGATCTCCTCAAAAAACCCAAGATCAACGACAGCCCCTGTCGGATTATGCGGGAAACTTAAGATTAACATCTTCGGTCTCGGCCAAATATCGCGTGTGATTTCGGTCAGCGAAGGAATAAAAGCGTTCTCTTCAGTGAGCGGTATACTCACAACGCTGCCACCCGCAAGCACAACGCTATAAGTATGAATCGGGAACGTCGGATTCGGCACCATCGCCAAGTCGCCTTCGTCAATCATCGCTAAGGCGAGATGCCCAAGTCCTTCTTTGGTACCGATAACAGCAATCGCTTCCTCATTCGGATCAATATCAACACCGAATCGGCGTTCATAATGCCAACTGACCTCTCTGCGGAGATTGTAGATGCCGCGTGAAGCGGAGTAACGGTGGTTTCGCATCTCCTGCGCCGCTTCTGTCAGTTTATCAATAATAGGTTGCGGTGTCGGTTGATTCGGGTTACCCATCCCCAAATCGATAATATCTATGCCTTGCTGTCGGCGTTCGTGCGTCAGCTGCTTGAGTTTACCAAACATATAGGGTGGGAGTCGATTTAAGCGTTTTGAAAATATATTCATTTTTTTTAATATTTGGGTTTCGCTCATTTTTTTTCTTCGTCAAAAAATGGTTTCCGATGCATTTCAACTGATTCTTTTCTATAAGATCGTGAACATATAGAAGCCACAATCACAATCCGCGTTTTTATCAAATTGAAAACCGTCTTCTGACAAAAGTAAGAAAACGAACAGAGGTTATTTATGTTAACGAAGGTTATTTATGTTAACGAATTGATTTGCTATATCCTATCCATTATGCGCCAGTATGACCGTAATCGGTCACCCCAATTCGATATGATCCGTTTCGGACTTGGATGCACCATTTCCTGCCGATGGAGCCCGGCTTCTTGAGTGAGCAGTTTATCTTGGCACATTTTGATGACTTCATCGTAAGCCTCGTCCTCAGCCAGATTTCGTGTTTCACCCGGATCACCGTGCCGATCAAACAGCTGCGCAAGTCCGAACTGTGCAGCATCTGGTCCGGGAGGCAAGAAATCCTCTACCGCCTTCGGTTTATATTCCGTAATGTATTTATACTGTTCAGTGACAATCGCACGACCCCAGTAATTGCTCTCTATATAGGCGTAATCGCGCCACGGTACATCTCTCCCCTCAGCAAGCGGACGCACACTGGTACCCTGTAGCCTTTCAGGGACATCGATACCGGCGTAATCGCAGACAGTAGGGAATACGTCCACACCGGAGACGAAATGTGTATCGTCAAACCGGCCTTTCTCTACAGGAATCTCATCTCCCAAACACGCCACGATGAATGGCACTCGGACGCTCTCTTCGTAAAGCGTGAACTTCTGGAACATCTGGTGGCTTCCGCACGCTTCGCCGTGGTCGGCACTGAAAATGATGAGCGTCTTATGGTGCAGAGAGGTCTCGCGCAGCAACGCGAGGACACGACCAATCTCAGCATCAACCTTCTCGATGAACCGGTAATAGTTCCATCTCAGGTAACGCCAATGGAGTTCATCCCAATCCCGTATCCCTTTAAGGATAGCAGCGTGGATAAGTGCGTCATCGACCCTTCGACAAACGCGATGCAGCACCGTCTCCCGCGCATCGTAGTCGAAGTTTTCAGGGAGCGGTGGTAAAGCATCCGCCGAGACAATTCCTTGTTCCACAGGGTTCGGAATACGTTTTTCCTCATGGTTGTGCAGATATTCGCAGACATCATGCGGATCAACATAGCCGATCTGGAGGTAAAAGGGTTCTGTCCCATCGTAGTTCGTCAAAAAATCGGCAACCGCATGCGTGGATGCCGAATCGTAGTACGCGGCACCCCCTGCACCAATATTGCGCCGCCCATAATAAAGCACCTGAAAACTTTCACGAACATTCCGACCCGGCACATGCCATTTGCCACAGTGGAATGCGCTATAACCGCCTGCGTTGAGCACTTGCCCAATATCCGAAATTTCTGGGTGCAGGTGTCCACCGTTGAAAGGAACACCCGTTTCGGAGGTATATAACCCTGTCGCCCAACTCGAACGCGCAGCCGCACACACTGAATCCGTACAATACGACTGACGAAAAGAGATACCATTCCGGTGAAGCGCATCAATATTAGGCGTCCGAAGATACGGGTTTCCGTGCGCCGAGAGCGCATCCCACGAGTGCTGATCGGTGTTAATAAAGAGAATATTGGGGCGTTTATTCATGTATTTCCCCTATTTTCTCTCTCAGCACCAACGTCTCAAAGAAGGTTGAAGCGATGGCGATATTTCCGTGGACATCAAGCCACCAATACGAAGGCAAAAGCCCAGTGCCATAAACATAATAACCTTCAAGCGGAAAAGGAGTCTCTATCGATTCAAGGAAACCGAGCCTACTTTTAGGTCTGAGTTGCTCCAAATCTTCAAGCAGTGTGAGTTCTACACTGTTGCCTGACGCTCGGATTGTCTGAGCAAGTGCGGGAATCACATCGAAAAATGCCCAATTACATGTCAGCTTGGCAGATGCCTCCATTGTTCCAACAACAACCTCGGTCCCGTTAATGTGAAGCCGCACCTCCGAATGTCCAACAAGGGTCCCTTCACACGTCAATTCGGAATATTTATCGTCGCCACTATTTCGGGCATCAACACGCCAACGCTCTGTGAGCGGGCGGTAGTGCTCATCACAACAGCGGAACCGCATCCGTAGATGCTCACCGCTTGTCGTATTCTCATATTCGACTGCGTAGTTCCACAGACCGTCCTGCTTGCTGCGTTCAACGCTAACTGTCCCGATGCTCAGGGATGCCTCAGCACCGCCTCCAGCATAACCGCGCCAATAGTTCGGCAGAATATTGTAGATGTGCGTGATAGCCTCTCCTGCTCGCGTGGCACGCGCATCGATAGCCGTGTAACACCCCTTGAGTGTTCCAATCAATTCTTGTGTAAATTGGGGGTTTTGCGCACCATAATTGTAGTCAAACGACCAGTGATGCCCACTCTTATCATTCATGTGTGTATTCTGGGGGGTTTACCGGATGCGGCGTTGTGTGCATAACGCGTTGTTTCGGGCAAGCGATAGCCTTGACAACACGCCAACACCCATATACGCGCTGAATCCAAGGAGATTCGGTGTCCTATAGATACGTACACCACCCGAACGTTAGCACGTGTGCGAACTGCAGCACCGATGACCTCCCCTTTATCTGTAAGATATGTGTAGGCACCCTGTTCTGGGTCAGGTTCTTCGTAGCGTCCCCAGAGTCGGGATTTTGCACAACCGATCGTCGGTTTATCCAAGATAAGCCCCAAGTGCGAGGCGAGTCCGAAGCGTCTCGGGTGCGCGATGCCCTGCCCGTCTACGATCACCAGATCGGGGTCTGTTTGCAACGCCGTAAATGCTGTGAGTAGGGGTGGGATTTCCCGAAAAGACAACAACCCCGGTATATAAGGAAAACGAACAGGGCTCTCTGTAACCACGCTATCCACCACCCGCAGTTCGGGAAAACTCAGGACTACCACGGATGCGAGTGCGATGTCCTTTTTAAACCCGATGTCTACCCCGGCAACGGTGTTGATTGTCCCGAACCGGTCTGTTTGAATCACCTGAGAGCGAAGTTCATTTTGGAACTGCCGCGCTTCTTCAGGTGGAACATCCCACGAGTGGAGGTCGCGATATTTCATAGCGGCCGCTGTTCGTTTTCGATGTAAACTCCATTTTGCCTTACAATGTTTCAGGCACCAAAACACGGTGGCACCACCGGATACTCCATAACATTATAACACAAGAATCTTCAATTGTCAAGCCGTTTCGACGCAGTCTATACGTAGAAATGGCTATTTTTCGGGTGTTGTTTTTTTGACTTCAACGGCACCAGGTTTAGTAATATGCCGGATGCCCGCGAAAAAAGCAGAGAGAATTAAGTAACCGCCACCAATACCGATGAGCGCACCTAAACTGCCGATAATTATTTCTATTCCGTTGAACATCGTCTATTCTCCTCAACATAAGATTTATATGATAGCCCTATGTGAGCCTGTTGACGTTTTTTCAGGTTTTAACCTGTTACTAAAATTATTGCAATATACGAAACTATCTATTAATCGGTTACAGATTTGTTTTTGTTTATTAAATTTTTTTCCGACTAACAACAAATTAGTAGGAATTAACATGTATCACGCTACAGAAGTAGCAAGAATCATGCCAACGGAAAACGCCAAAATGGGGAAATAAATCAGGAAAGTGTGTGTTACTTGACACAAATCGACTGGAGATTTGACAAAAATGTATCAAAATATAAACACCTTAATGTGATGTTACCGGGGGCGTGCTTTTTCATTATTAGAGCGACATAAGTCAAGCATCGCAAGAATGCTCGGTGGCACAAGGTGTTCAATCGCTTCACCGCGCGCCAACAATTCCCGGACCTGCGTTGAGGACATATAGGCATAAACATCTGGCAATAGGATGCTCGAAACATAGGAAGTATACTGGCGAATCTCCGGTTGTGCCATGAAGGACGCTATCGTTTTAATATCTGCCTCCGCACGGTTCGCAACAATGAAGCGAGCCGACACAAACAACTCCTGCAATTCGGTGTGAAAATTGGTGTAGTACTTTGTATCAAAGATCCTGACGAGAGTATCATACCCCACAATAAAGTGAAACTCGGTATCTGGTGGGAATATGGATTTTAAGGCGGAGACCTTATCAATATACCTACCGTGGCTGGATACACCAACGGAAAACGCTTGTCGGCTTTCCGCGTATTTTTTGACTGTTAAGAGCCGGGCAGCAAGCGGCAAACCGAACACTCCTTTATCCACATTCGCTTTCGCAAGAAGCAGGAGCAGTTCATCCAACTGGTATTTAGCCACTGTATCCTCCACCATCCGCGTATGCGCAAGCGTCAACGGATTGAAGGAACCTGAAAAAATACCGAGTTTCTTGCCGCGCTTAAGTATTGGCGGTGCAGCGCGGTGGACAAGTTCTATCTGCGGCAGTGACGATGGATCCAAACGGTTAAAGAGTTCTGTATACCGGCCATAGTCTGGGTGGCTCGCGCATTTTTGTATCAATAGATCCAAGAGTGAGTTTGCCATTATCGTCCACCTGTGTGCTTGTTCCAGTCAAAGATTCACGTGAAGATAGAATTAATCTATGTCGACTTCGGCTTTTTTCGCTGCTTCCCAGATTGTGTCTAAACTTTCTAAGTTTTGTGCTTCAAAATTCGTACCGCGGCGTTCTAATTCTGCTTCCATCCATTTAAAACGCTGTATAAATTTTCGGTTCGCCTGCCGCAACGTTTCCTCAGCTTGAATCTCCATAAAACGACACAGATTAACAATAGCAAATAACAGGTCCCCGAGTTCCATCGCAGTTGCCTCTGGTTCATCTGCAGTGATACTCACCTTAACCTCCTCAAGCTCCTCCTCAACCTTGGCAACAACATCGGTCAGTTCATCCCAATCAAAACCGACCCGTGCTGCACGGTTCTGTATTTTCTGGGCGCGGAGCAACATAGGGAGCGCGTTCGGAATTCCATCGAGTACGGATTCCCGATCCTCATAACCTGCCTCTTGGCGTTTGATCGCCTCCCAGTTTTTAACAACCTCATCCGAATCCTCAACATCAACATCACCAAAAACATGCGGATGCCGCCGGATCAGTTTCTCTGTTAACGTCTCAATGACACCATGGATGTCAAAATCCTTGTGTTCGGCTGCGATCTGTGCCTGGAGCATGATGTTCAAAAGCAGGTCACCGAGTTCCTCTTCCAACTTTTTCGGATCCGCAGCATCAATCGCTTCAACGGTCTCGTAAGTTTCTTCGATGAGTGTGGATTTCAGTGTCTCATGTGTCTGTTCCCGATCCCACGGACAACCATTTTCGCTCCGCAGAGTCGCTATGACATCAACCAACTCTTTAAATAGGTCTTTCGACATACAGATCTCCTTTACTTTGCCCCGATTTTGTGTTTTAAGTCTTTCACACGTTTTTGAACTGTTGTGTAGCGTTCGGCTTTTGGGAAATAGGTGAGATAGAGCTCGTAGAGCTGCAAGGCGCGAGCATAGTTTTTCTGTGTTTCTGCTGCCAGTGCGCGCGCCTCTAACGCATTCGCCTTGGCATTCAACAGTTCACTGAGCAGTTGTGTGGCACGCCCCGCGAAAATGCTATTGCTATACTTATCCCGAAAAGCCGTTAACGCCTTCGTTACTTCAGCATACGGTTTCTTATCAAACGCATCTTTGAGGTGTTCAAGTTCTGTTTCGGCTTTCACCGCAAGACGCATCGCTGATTTTTTTGCCGTACGGCACGACTCCATATCAGGTAAAATTTCCGCAATTTGGGTGTAAAGTGTGAACGCTTCCCCGAGTTTGCCAACGTTTTCAGCAGTTTGTGCCTTTTCAAATCCAGACGCAACCTGTTTCATGGGGCCGTAAGCAATAAGCCACTCCCGCATTTTGGTTTTCGTTGACCACTGTGCGGAAAGACTGTGCATTTCATTTTCCCACCCCTCAAAAGTCACATCTGCGCCCCACGCTTTATAAAACCCAGAGGCGCGTTTGGCACGTGAGTAGTGGGGATCGTCCAATTCACCTGCACCGTAGAAGATAGGGTGACCGCGAATCAGTTCCGCTGGCGGTGGCTCCGTATCCACATTGCGTCTACCTGCACCAAGAATCAGGAAACCCGCTAACCGATCCAGCAACTGTTCACCTAAAACGGTCGTCGAATAGCCACCTTGGCTATAACCCCCCATGAAGATATAATCTGTCGCAATATTCAAACGCGCGGATACAAGTACCATCACTTCATTAAAGAACGCTTTTTCAGGGGCTGTTTTGGTAGGCGGAAGGTGTCCCTTGTAATAATCGTCAGTCGCGTAATTCATACCGACAATGATAAACCCTTCCCCTTTTGTGATATGCCTGAACATCCCTGTTGTGGCTGTCCCACGGTAGCCGTGGTAGTAAAAAAGTACCGGAAAAGGACGTTTGTTGGTGTAATCAACCGGTACGTAAACCAAAAAAGTTTTCCCTGTTTTTGGGGCTGTGATACGTACTTCCTTTCCTGGCAATAATTCAGCGTCAGACATGGGCACATCAGCGGAGAGGACGCTGCAAAACAGAAGCAGAAGGAGTGTGCTGGAACATACGATCTCTCCGAGCAGGCGCGAATTATTGGAACAGAAAATACCTTTGATAGGGTAAGAGGCATTGAAAAAACGTGTTTTCATGCGTCTGTGGTTTCCCCCTGAAGTGCCTCTAATTGGAGGATGAGTCGACCGAGTTGCAGTCGTAGCAGTAGCGTGTAGATTTGCATCAGCAGGGTAACTTGTGCTTCTGTTGGCAGATCGCTGGCATAAATCACGGCGAGTAATTTGTCTGCGCGATCGCGGACTTCCTCGACTTTCTCCCAATCCTCTTCTTCTGTCTCCGGGGTACTCTCCTTGATAAACTGCCATAAGCGATCCTGAATTTCGAGCATATAATTCTTTGCCATTGCAGTGCGGGCTTTCTTAGCAGAATCTACCCAAATCGTATTCGCCTTCCAATTCAGCATAAAGGCGATACTGTTGATAACCACATCGCGAAGCGTGTCCTCACCAGAGAGCAGCTCTTCTAAGTTAGTGATACCCTCCGCTTCTGCTGAGAAGGTACGAACGCGCGTAAAATCTTTCATATTTGTCAACAACACTTCATTTTCTGCGATGAGCCGCCAAAAATCGGCACTCGTTGAAAGCAAGACCTCCACGTGATTGCAAACGGTGTCAGGAATTTGCGCGCGGACGCAGTAGTAGTGAAGACTGTGAAGTTGACTCCGAAAGCGTTGCAAGCTCTCAGTCGTCTGGATTTCTGACGAACGGGCAATATTCGGGAGGAGTTCCTCCCGAATCTGATTCAAAAGTGTAGGGACAGTGCGTTCAACGTTCATCTGGTAAACCTTATCAGGGCAAGATGTTTATTGGCATAATTTCCTTTCCTAATAGCATAACAGGTTTCCCGTAAAAAGTCAATTTGACAATTACTGGAAGACTGTGTTAAAATGTGGATAGGAAACACAAGGAGTGGACGGAGGACTATCATGAGATTATATATCGCTGCTATCATCAGTATTGTCTGCTTCGGGATGCTCGCGAGTTTTGCCGACGAAGAGACAGAACCGGCACCGCCGAAAGTTGGCGACACAGCACCGGATTGGACACTTCAAGACCCTGGAGAAAAGGAACACAACCTGAAGAAACTGCGCGGCAAAGTTGTCTTTCTCATTCTGGGCAACCGCAAAATTCGCAAAGAAGATGATAAATGGGCAGAGGCGTTCCAGAAGGATTATCGAGAGAACAAACAAGTTACCGCCTACATCATCGCCGATATGCGGAGCGTTCCAGGATTCATACCAAAGCGATTTATCAGAGGTCAACTTAAGAAAAATCCGCCACCTGTGAAATTCCTACTCGATTGGAAAGGCGAGGTACATAAACAGTATCAGACGGAAAAAGAGAAACCGACGCTCTACCTAATCTCGCAGAAAGGCGCGATTGTATTCCATCGAAAAGCGGATTTCAAACCAAAAACTTACGCTGAACTTAAAAAGGAAATTGATAAACTTTTAGCAGTGCCTGATGAAGAGTGATCTTTTCTGGATCTACACTGTCGGACCACACCATTTTACGTAGAATAGTCCCTAACTGTATCCAACCCTTTAGGATGGAAAAGATATGTCTAAAAAAACAAAAGTAGAAAATTATTTGTCCAAGGGCTTTACTCCTGTTTTCGGTTTGATCCTTGTTGTGGCGGGTATGTTCGCGATAGATGTTTCGACGCGTACACATTACCTATTATTTCTTATTTTAGGACTAATCCTATCTTTTTGTGGTATCTTTATAGCATTATATGGGGTCATCAGGATGGTAGACGGAAAGGAGGTAGGTAGAATGTTGATCGGAAAAACCGTTGAAGACTATTTATCCAGCCCAATTTTCCCCCTTGTTACGGGGCTGCTCCTTGGCGGATTCGGGCTGTTCGCTATGTGGGTAGCAGCAGACGATACGCTGTTCCACATTTTAGCGTTGTTTCTAACTGTCTGTGGCTTCTCCGCCGCTGCTTATGGACTGATGGGAACATTAGAGGGCAAACAACCGAAAAGACTTACTAAGAGTGAACGACAAGAAGTACTCGCGCTTTCTCAGAGTCTGAAGGTCCGTTACCCCACCTACACATTGCAGGTTCACAAATTGAAAGAGAAGCACGAGATGCTTCATGAAAAGTTCCCTGAAGTTCGGGCATACGCTGAGGAATTCAACCACCGTCTCAAGATGTGCCAGTCTGGGTTAGCTGAATTAGAGACACAACTCCACGATAATCTGAAGAAGCACGCCCCTGTCATAGACAATGACAACGTGGACGGTGTCGCTAAGAAAATCATCTGGTCGGATAAGCAACTTGCGTTGACGCAGTTAGGTACCGCCTTAAAAACATTAGCTGAGACAGAAAGTCCGGTAGTACCAGAGAATTACCGTAGCGTGCTGAGCCAAATTCGTAAAGACTTTAAAAGACTCGATGGCGGCGTAACACTTTACCACGAATTACTAACAGCGTGTACCAGAGAGACCGATCCCTATGACGTTATCCAAGCGTTGAAAGAAGAAGTTGAAGGGATCGATGCCCTGATCGCACAGCATGAAGCCGAATTGCAAAGACTGGAAACAAGTACCCTCACGCAATACGAGATGTCGAAAATGGCACTCTCAATGTTTCAAGAACGTTTTGACGAATTCAAAGCGGGTTGTCAGGTTTAATGAAGGGGCAAAAAGGAATATCTATGAAATACCTCGTCACCGGTTGTGCCGGATTTATCGGGTGGAAAGTGACGGAATTCCTATTGGAAGCAGGACACACGGTTGTTGGTGTTGATAACATAAACACCGCCTACGATACACAAGTCAAGCAGTGGAGGCTCAAGCAGATCCAAGGCACTCCAAATTTTGAATTTCACCGTTCTGACATCTGTGACCGAGACGCATTGCGAGGTATATTCAACACGCATTATAACGCTGTCATTAACCTTGCAGCACGCGCCGGTGTCCGACAGTCTGTGGAAAATCCGTGGGTATACGTTGATACGAACGTGACCGGAACGCTGAATCTGCTGGAGTTGTGCCGCGAGTTTGAAATCAACAAATTTGTGTTGGCTTCAACATCAAGCCTCTACGGTGCGAACAACCCACTCCCCTTCAGTGAAGAAGCGAACACAGACCAACCGTTGTCCCCTTATGCCGCCTCAAAAAAAGGTGCCGAATCGCTCTGTCATAGTTATCACCATCTCTACGGCATTGACGTGACAATCTTCCGATTTTTTACTGTCTATGGACCCGCTGGCAGACCCGATATGAGTGCATTCCGATTTGTCCAGTGGATTAGCGAAAGAAAACCGGTTCTTGTCTATGGCGACGGTAAACAGTCCTCACGAGACTACACCTATCTCGAAGACATTGCCCGGGGTGTGATAGCAGGACTGAAACCTCTTAAATACGAAGTAATTAATCTCGGTTCAGACAGTCCCATCGTGCTGATTGATACCATCCGACTCATAGAAGAACTCGTTGGCAAGGAAGCGGAACTCTCACATCAACCGTTCCACCCCGCAGATGTACGGGCAACGTGGGCAAACATCCGAAAGGCAGAAAAACTCTTAGGGTGGCGACCACAGGTCACTTTTCGAGAGGGAATAACGGCACTTGTGGAATGGTATCAGGCAAATCGGGAATGGGCAAAAGACATCCAAACAGGCTAAACCGCAGAGACAGCCTGTGAACCGTTACGCTGCGTTAAAAGAGCAACCGCCTTTTCCAAAGCATTCGCGTCTACCTTCATTTTCGCGATCTCCACCTCGCGTTGCACATACGTCAGTGTATGTTCCGGACTCATCGGCGCAGCAATATCCTGCACTATCTTATGGAGTCGTTTAACATCGGCTTTCTTGATACCCGTCTCTGCTTCAACGCGGGTATGTAGGACAGCAGGAGATTCTGGTTCCGGTTCCTCAACAGGTTTTGCTCGCTTAGCACGGGTGGATCTGGCATTAGGTTTCGACTCTGCAGATGACGCTGTCGGGGGCTTCGCACGACGGGCACGTTTTCGAGGGGTGCTCTGTTTAGAAGACGGTATCTTCCCTACCTCCAGAGATTTGACACCACATTCCTTACACAACTTCGCTGTGACATCCGCCAAGGTCATCGTTACAATGATTTCACTGATTGACCCACAGAGTTCGCATTCAGCAAGATTTTCGATACCTGCAAGGATTTCCGCCTGTATGACCAGCATCTTTTCTTTGTCGGTCTTTGTCTGCTTCTCCTTCTGGCAGAGCGCGATCAATTTCTGCGCAGATTTCTCAATTGTGTCTAAATGTCCCATGTGTCCCCCAACTGATAGGCGCGCTTTGTAAACGCACTGATTCGCGGTGTATTGTTAATTGCCAAATCTATTTACTATAATATAAACGCTACTCGCAGGCAAGATACGTAACAGGAAGGGTGCTTATCCGAGATGATTATTCGGACTTTTGTGAGGCAGCGAATTTTTTATCTCTATAAAGTTTATATTCAAAACTATCCAGCAGTGCTTCGCAACTCGCGGAGATGATATTTTCTGAGACACCGACGGTTCGCCAACTCCGCTCCCCATCGCTCGCTTCAATCAACACCCTGACTTTTGAACCTGTGCCTGCTTTGGTATCCAGGACGCGGACTTTGTAATCTATGAGTCGAACTGTCTGCAAGGCGGGATAAAATTGTTCAAGTGCCTTTCGGAGCGCAGTGTCAAGTGCATTGACGGGACCATCTCCATCAGCGGCAGTATGGGCAGTGAGACCGTCTGGCGTGGTGACCTTGACCGTCGCTTCAGAACGCATCGCGAAGTCAGTGAACTGCTCAATAATCACGCGAAAACCGACAGGATCAAAGAACGATTCATACCCGTTAAACACCTTATGCGTCAAAAGTTCAAACGAGGCTTCAGCGGCTTCGTATTGGTAACCGTCCTGCTCGGCTGCTTTGAGACGCTTAAAGAGTTCTAACACCTGCGGTGAATTCTTATCGTAATCGGGATATTCCTTCTCGATTTTTTTCATGATCGTGCCGCGCCCCGCTTGGTCAGAGACGAGAATCCGCTGCGTATTGCCAACTGTCTCCGGCACGATATGTTCATAAGTAAGGCGATTTTTACGGATCGCATCGGTATGTAAACCACCTTTATGTGCAAAAGCGGAACGTCCCACGTACGGTTGACGCTCATCATGCGGGAGGTTCGCCAATTCACTGATGAGTCGTGATACACTCGCTAACGCTTGCAGCTGCGTATCGCTGAGACACTTGATGCCGAGTTTGAGTTGAATGGTAGGGATAATAGAGGCGAGATTCGCGTTGCCACACCGTTCGCCATAGCCGTTGAATGTACCCTGGACGTGGGTCGCACCGGCTTGAACAGCCAATACGGAGTTTGCCGCACCCATCCCCGCATCGTTATGTGTGTGGATGCCAACAGGCAAAGATAGCTCGGAGAGCACACCCTTAACACCTTCCTGAATTTCTAACGGCAATCTACCACCATTGGTATCACAAAGCACAAGGCAGCTCGCACCACCCGCGGCAGCGGCTCGCAGTGTTTCTATTGCATACACAGCGTTATCGGCATAACCATCGAAAAAGTGCTCTGCATCGTAAATCACCTCGCGACCATTCTCTACGAGGTAGCGGACAGAACTCTCAATTAATTCTAAGTTCTCTTCTGCCGTTACACGCAGCACATCGGTCGCATGAAGCCGCCAGCTCTTCCCAAAGATCGTGACAGTTCGGGCACCAGTATCCAGCAAAGCCGCCAGATTCGGATCTGCATCAACCGTATAAGTAGGGTACCTCGTGCTACCAAACGGTACGATCGTTGCCGTTTCCAGCATCATTCCCTTTGCGCGTTTAAAAAATTCTATATCTTTCGGATTAGAACCGGGATAACCCCCCTCAATATAGCGGATACCTAATTTATCAAGTGCCTCTATAATGATAAGTTTATCTTCAACAGAAAACGCCACGCCTTCTGCTTGGCTGCCATCCCGAAGCGTCGTATCGTAAAAATCAACCATGCTATTTCTCACTGCAAGTTTTGGCTTGCGCTTTTGAATACGGACTCGCAAACTTCGCCCTACAACGCCAAAATTCGGTGTCTCCTTTTAGTTGTTCCTGTTTAATTCTGTTATTGAAATTCTATCACATTTTAGGGCAAAAGTCAAGATATTTGTAGTCGTCACTTACCCCCATTTTTTTCTGAAGGTTTGTGGTGAAAGGTTTTTAGTGT
>VYCT01000208.1 GCA_009843785.1 Candidatus Poribacteria bacterium
ATACCTAACTCTACACTATACGATATTTTAAGCCAAAAAGCAATTATATCCGTCTGATTTGCAGATTGACAATTCTTGGGGCACATGCTACATTATAGTAAAGCACAAAAACAAATTGACACACCACAATAGCAATCCACATTGCCGGATCGTAGGAGAAACCGGGTTACCCGGTTTCCCCTACGATCAATCGCGCGTCCAAATAATTATGGACTTTACTATAACTCCTAAATTTTTAGAGCAATAAGGGGAAATTCTCATGGAAAAAGAAATCAGAAGTGATGTTAAAGGCATTAATCGCTTTATCTTTGAAGCAGGGGCAGATAGGGAGCAACTCCATCTCCACATCTCAGAAGTGGCGCCCGGGCAACGCGCACACCCGCCTCATACACATGACGGACAAGAAATTTTTTATGTGTTTTCTGGGGAAGGTGAAGTGCTATTTGGTGAACAGACACACCGCGTCAGCGACAACGAAGCCGTCCATGTCGATTGCCAAGTTTTGCATGGGATACGCAACATCGGGGAAACACCGCTCCGTTATGCCGTGATTATCGCAAAATGATAGAGACGCAAAAGCGTGGTTTGTATACGACATTTGCTTAATGTTTCCTACTCTGGCGAGTTATCGGATAATTGCTCCGCGTATAAATGATAAATACCGTAAATGCCCGCGGCGATCAGGACGATCCCGACACCTGCTAACCCGCGCCGTACCCAAATCGGTTGTAAAAAGACGGGTAACCCCACAGTGAACCAACGGGGCTGCAGCAGGTTTGACATAGCGATGCTGAAATATAGGACACCGTAAGCGATCAAACCGATATCGCTTGCGATTTCCTGTTTTATAGGCTTAACCGGAAGTTTGAACGGATTGAGCAGATAATCCCCGGAAAAAATTAGGGTGATGCCTACAGATAGAAAGGCGAAAAGAATTATGTTTGGATACCCTGAATCCCAGAGTGTTACCAATAAGGCGATACTGATGCATCCCAACAGGAGGCTCATCACGCCTTGCATAATTTGATAACTTCTATTTTGTGAAATCATTTCTCCACTTTCTCATCCAAATCGGATGCGCGGATCAACCAAAGTATAGCTGATGTCGGTTAACAATAGACCCACGATATACAGTACAGAAGCGAGATAGACCATACTCCGCACGATAGCGAAATCTTGTGCCTGAATCGCCTCAATCGTAAAACTTCCTAACCCCGGAATCGCGAAAAACGCTTCCATCACCAAACTTCCCATAAACAGCAGTGGAATCGCCAACACGACATTCGTTAGAATCGGGATCATCGCATTTTTCAGGGCGTGTTTAAAAAGGACACCCGCTTCGCTGACACCTTTTGCACGCGCTGTCCGTACATAGTCCCGGTTCACCTCTTCAAGAAAAATGGTACGATAGAAGCGGATGCCGCCACCGATACCGCTAATGATACCGATAACCACAGGAAGGATCACAAACTTCAGCATATCTACACCGGAATCATAGCCAGAGATCGGAGAGAGGCGCAGCATCTTTCCAAACAACCACTGCCCACCAATAATATAAAAAAGTTGAGAGATAGACATAACCATCACCGCAACGATGGTACTCCAGAAATCGACATAGGTGGCTCGGTAGTACGCCACAATCATTGAAACAGTGATATTTACGAGCAGTCCAACAAGGAATGTCGGCAAAGCAATAGCGAGGCTTGCCCACATTCGCTGGGAAATCTGTGATGTTATATCAATGTTGTTCGTATCGGATTTCCCGAAATCAAAGAGGAAAAGTTTCGCCGATTTCTGGAAGAAGATCGTCTCAGTAAAGTGTCCGCCCCCGGATGCCTCAGTATTGAAGAAGAGGGGTAGGTGATACCCGTTCTGTTTCTTCCAATTGTCAACGTCTGCCTGCGTAATGTTCTTTTCACCAAGAATCTTCCGTGCCATCTGGTCGGGAGAATTGACAATAAAAAAGAGGAAAAAGACGATGAGGTTTACGCCTATTAAGATCGGGATCGCATAAAGCATTCGCCGTATAATATAAGTGAGCATTCTTCACCAGCGTAGTAAATTTTTTACAAAACCGCGCCTATTTTCGTTGGTGCGCGCAAACACATTCGATATTTTTAATTTTCTGACGCTTCATCAGCAATATTCGCCTGTTTTGTCTGTCTTTCTCGTTTCCAAATTGTGATGGCAGCCGGAATCGTGCCTAAAATCAGCAATCCGAGACAGACCCATAGGGGCCAAACGATCGGCTGATTCCACGCTTGACGGCTTTCCGCCCGCTGACGGGCATCAATGCGGAGATACTTGAAGTTGCCACGCCCCAAAGCACTCGGTTTACTGTTCTTCAACCACTGATGCGACAGACCAAAAGCGACAGGGTGATAGACAAAGACCCACGGCGCATCGCGTTGTAACAGACGGTTCATTTCGCGAATGCGTGTCAACCGTTCCGGCGAGTTCTCCATGTTTTTCATCGTTTCAAAAAGCCGGTTATATTCTGGATTATCGTAGTTGGCGGCATTTTCACCATCACGGAGTGCCTTACTATTCGGACCGTAGAGCAGGAATAGGAAATTTTCTGCATCGGGGTAGTCCGCATGCCACCCCCAAAAGATGATTTGGAAGTTCCCGTTTTTCACTTTGTCGCGAAATCGATTGTAATCGGTGGTCCGACTCTCCATCGTGATACCGAGCTGCTCTAATTTATTTCGCATCCACGTTAAGCGGGACGTGGCACCCGCCGAATTCCACGTGTTGTCAAAAGAGACAATCAGCGGATTTCCTTTACTATCTTGTCCACCGGGGTAGCCTGCTTCCGCGAGAAGTTGGCGTGCGGCTTCAATAGATTTTCGGACCGGACGGTTGGTGCTTGCATCCCAGTCATAGATATACGGATTAATACCGGTCTCACCCGCTTCGTAGCCGAAGATACCCGGTGGCAGTGGACTGTGTGACACAATACCACGCCCATTGAGAAAGATTTCAATATACTCTTCGTAATCCAAGGCGATCGAAATCGCTTGGCGAAGTTTCTGTTTCTCTGGGGTGTACCCACCGACGGTATCGTCTAACATATTAAAAGCAAGATAAACAGTCGTGGGTTCTACGCTGGTGCGCAGGACGATATGTTTCGCTTTCAATGCTTCACTGGCTCGCGGATCTCCGGTATCATTAAACGTAACGGCACTGTCAAACGTATCTGAAGAGATACCGGAACTATCGTAATACCCTTGCAAGAACTTATTCCAGCGCGGAATATATTCTTTTTCTAACTTGTAGACAACTTTCGGTATAAACGGGATAGTTTCCCATGCGTCGTCAAGCAGTCCTGCCTCTCTATCGCCGGGTTCTCCACCTGACGGGTAACGCTCAACCCGAAAATTCTCATTCTTGACGAGAACGATCTCCTTGTGTGCGAGGAGCGTTTCTATCCGATAAGCACCCGTTCCCACAGGAAACCTATCAATGGTGATGTTCCGCTCCTTCATGACAGGTTGGCTGTAAAAGTCAATCGCCTCTTTCGGCATCGGTGAAAAGAAGGGCATCGCTAACCAGTAGATAAACTGCGGATATTTCGCTTTCAGGATCACCCGATAGGTGTAACGATCCACAACCTCCACACCCGGAAAGGCAGCCTCCTCCTGTCCGTTAGCAAGCGCAGCCGCGTACGCTTCCATCCCAAGGATATAATCCTTCAACGTGCTAAGAATAGGACATGCAAGCCGCGGATCCGCCATCCGTTTGATCTGGTAGACATAATCCGCCGCGATCAACTCACGCGTCCCTGTCATCGGAAAATCCTTGATCTCGTTAAAACCCTTCACGTCTGCTTTTGTCAAGTCGTGATACCGCAATACGCCACTTTCATCCTTCGCGAAACAAGGGTGCGGCTGATACATAATACCGGGACGGATACGAATCTCATACACAGCGCGTGCGACGGATACTGCGGGGACATCTGATGATAGTTGTTTTCCGTCAGTATCGTAATAGCGGGGCTGTGGGACTGCCTCCGCTGTCAGCGGAATCAATTCGTATGGACGTTTCAGGTAATGATACCTTAAAGGCGGTTCATAAATCTGCTGGATGAAAGTGTATTCGTCTGAACTATAGGACACCGCCGGATCAAAGTGCTTCGGCTCTTCATCAAACGTACTGTAATAGATTTCCTCGTCCTGTTCAGATTTCGGATACGGATTATTCGGCACCCCACAGCTAATGAGAAAAATAAGCAGGAGTAAAAAAATTAGATAAGAGTGTTTCAACAATTTCATCAACCTCTCTGTTCGTAATTTTTTCCTAATAGGACTTACGCATTTCCCCGGTAGGTGCGGTTTCCTAACCGCACCGATTGCATCATGATAGACCTAATCCTCTGATTTTGCGTAAGTCCTATCTAAAACGTATATAGTGCTGTCAAGGAGACCAGAGGACCGAATTCAAACGCATCTCTCTCTTCGTATGTACCACCAAGCAAAGCATCCGTGTCGTCATAAAGCGTCTCCTGATGTAAGGGCAACATCACCGTCAGAGACAACGGCACATTATAATAAGGCGTTCTAACTGATGCTCCGAAAGATGCCATACTGAACCGGAGCCCGGAATTGATGTCTTGCTCGCCTGCCCAATAGGCAAAGGATTGATAAAAGCCGAGATAACCCGCTTGGAACGAAAGCCAATCGCTGAAACTATAATCCAGACCCCCTGTGTAGGTAACCTCTCTGGAACCGCGATAGGTCTTGCTATTTTCATAGAAGGGCAACTTGCCGCGGAGGCTAACGTTCGCTCGCAAACCTTTATAGAGGGGCAAACCGTAATGCAGATCGGCGATCGGATTAAAGGTGCCAGTACCAAACTGGATATGGAGATGCTTAAGTCCTGCATCGCCTAACTTCCACGGATCCTCTTCGGTTTTTCCAAGAGGAATCGTCGTTCCGATACGTCCCGCAAGGAAATCGTGATCCACGAACACGCCTCGCCGCTGATACCCTAAGAAGATGTCCGTATCTGCCGGTCCCGTGTAAGTTTCATTGCGGTGATGATTGTCCCGATTGCGCGCAATTGCTTTTCGTTGTGCATCCGTGACAGGATCAATTTCTTCAATAGTTGCCTCTTGAATTTTGGTCTCGTACGGTATATTTGTTTCCAGCATCCACTCGGAATTGAGGCGATATTTCAACCCGATGTCAACGCGAAAGATGTTCAATTTAACATGGTGTCGGTGCAGCGGTACCTCTATCACTTTTCCATCTGTGGCAATCCCTTTTGTTTCGAGGTGTCCGCCTTGCGCGTCAAATCACCGCATCATACTGAAGGAGCTCTGGAATTTTTTCATCTCTCCTGAAGCCAAACTGACTTCACCGATCCCGCCACGTGGAATCGCGGGATTGCTTCAGGCACCTCAACTCTCTTGGGCAAAGCCGAGCGGGAAAAGGATCAATTGAAGGCAGAGTATAAAATAAAAAATCCGAATCATCATAAGGGATTACTCTCCGTTTCTAAGTTAAGCCATTCCATTTCAGCATCAGAGAGTTCAAGGCTCATTGCACCGAGTGAGGACTCCATTTCATCTAAAGTCGCGGGACCAACAATCGGGAAAACAGGGAACGAAATATTTAAGCAATATGCAAGGGAGACCTGAATTGGGGAATAGCCGTATTTTTCGCCTAATTTTCTTGCGCGTGCAAGTCTTTCAAAGTTTTCGTCATTGTAATAGACGCGCACCATATCTCCGTTATCGCGGTTCTCCGGTGTAAAAGCACCGCTAAAGAAGCCTCGCGCTTGCGAAGACCACGGCATCAACGGAAACTGGCTCTCCTGATGCCATGCGCGTGCAGCATCATCAACGCAGACGCACCCACCCCACATCGGTTCCATCGGCACTGCAAGGCTGATATTGTTGCTACAGGAGACAAAACCCGCAAGTCCGTTTTCATCTGCATAAGCGTTCGCATCAATGATACGTTGCGGTTGCCAGTTAGAAGCAGCAATCGCACGGATGCGTCCAGCCCCTATCTCCTCGTTCAGATAATCAATAATCGTACGCACCGGAATTACAGGGTCATCGCGATGGAGCATGTAAAGATCGATATAATCGGTGCGGAGGCGTGTAATGCTTTCATCCAGATCGGCTTTAAGTTCTTCAGGCGAGAGCCGCGGGCGTGGCACTCTCCCTTGTGGGTGTCCACCCTTATCAATGAGAAAAACATCGTCTCGGTTCCCACGTTGCCGCATCCAGAGTCCGATGAGCATCTCACTATCGCCACCCCCATAGCCGTGTGCAGTATCAAGCGCATTTCCACCTGCTTCAAAGAATGCGTCCAGCATTTCGGTACTATAGTCAAACCTGGTAGGGGAGAACATCATGCTGCCCAGAATCAGATGTGAGATGTCTTTGCTAACGCCGGGAATCTTTATATGTTTCATTAAAAAACGGTGTCCTTTTTTAAACGGACATGTGAGTTATGCCCTTTAGAGTTTATTATGTACTCTACAGAATACATGGAAATTATAGCAGACTTCTCACTTTAAAATCCACAAGAAAATACGTTCATCAGGGGTGCTTATAGTGAAAATTAAAAATATCGGGCACTTCTTGGCACGACGGGCAATGAATTGCCCTGCTACGAACCGATATTTGTTATCGGAAAACATTTGACAAAAATCGGATGCGCGTGTATAATTAGCCTAAGTTGCTACTAACAAGCGTTGAACGTTTTAAGAAGATTTCTCAGGCGTTTTCCTCACCCCAGAGGGGTGGTATGTCTATAGATACGGCGTATTTAATTAAGCGACCGCACTCCTTAGGAGTGCTATGTTTATAAACCAGTGGCAACTTGCGTTATAATTAAGTGAAAATGGCGTAAATTTCTAAAGATTTTGCGAATTTTTAGGAAAAATTTGACATCCCTTGAGCGTTACAGTATAATTATTCGTAAGTTAGGTTGCAATAGTAAAAAATTGCCACCGTGCATTATCTACTAAAGTCTGAAGATAGGTATCTGAGAATGAAGAACAAACGGACGAACTTTTGTATACGAAAAAGCGTTGTGTGCGATCTCTTGATGGGCACTATGCATAGTGTTCGCGCAAGTGTTCTGGATTCTTACTACCGAGTCTTACCTCCCCCCCCACTTTACATATAATAAGTATTTTACTTCATAAGGTCTATACAACTGTTTTAAGAGTTGTAAGGATTTTCTGTGCCCGCATGCTGCCTTCGTCTTCCAGGCGGTATTGCGGGCGTTTGGTGTTGCATCACAGACCCACCCTACAGACGCGGTGGTTCGCGATGCGACTTTTTTCTTTGATAAGTGTCCCGGTGCATGGTATCTTAAAAGGAGGGACTCTTGTCGTCATCTGTGGAAGACATCAAAGCAAGGAGTGTTCACTGATGCAAAAATATCTCCGAGGATGGGTCCCCATCGTTTTACTTTTACTGATGGCAACGCTCGGATATGCCGTGCGCGCCAAAAATGCTGCACAGATAGCGTGTCGTCCAAGTCTCGAAATCTGTCAACCGAAACTGATCCCCCCGCCGTGTGAATCTATCTGCCCCGATGTGAACACGAGATAACACGGGCTGAAAACAACCGAAAGGAGAAATGAAATGTTTATCCGAAAATACTGGCTCCCGGTATCGGTGTTTATCGTGGCAATAGCAGGTGTCGGGCTTTACCTGCTCGCGACACAGCCACCGAAAGACCCTGTTGTGATTTACAAGGCGGTTAAACCGTTGGAGAAATCGACAGCAAAAGTGCCTGTTGGGGATACCTCGCAGGGTGGACATTTCCACGCCGATGGCACCTGGCATGAGGGACCGCATGAGACAGAAGTGCCCCCCGCCGAAACGCCCGCGCCACGCACTACAAGCGGCGGCTATTGGTCAAACGGGGTCTACTACCGTCCTGCAGGCTATGTGCCTGCTTATCCGCGCGGGCAGATTTCCTCAAACCCGTTTTTTGCCGATGGCGTTCCTGAGCATCTCAAATGTCCAGAGAAATGGATCGGGGTATACGCTTGGGCAAGTGGGGAGTATAGTGAAGTTGACCAGAAAATGAGACAGATTTATCGTGAAGTCATAGAGCAGTATAACCCGAACCGTCCGATCCACGAAGTCTGGCCCCGGTTTATTGCGGATGAACTGTTCTATCAGGCGAATGCCGACATCCCACCATTAGACCCAGATCGGCATCCACCGGGGAGTTTTGCCGAATTTGCAGCAGCCCCTGAACGCGCCGAAGCTGTGGACAGGATAGATTGGTTGGTTCAAAACGCTCTGGATTACCCTGAAGTGGCGAAACTTATGATAGAAGACAGCATGACTTGCTTCAATGCGTGGCGTATGGAATTAGGTTTTGATAAACCCGATTGGAACGCTGTGACACTTGTTGATGGGCGGACATTCTACGAGCGGTCTGGTTATCGTTATGAGTTCACATATACCGATGGGAATCAAACCTTCACCTCGACGAGTTCGCATTCCGGTGGCCCGAATGCGCCGCTGGTGAGAATCAACCTCAATGAGACCTCAGATGAAGAACTGAAGGCACTCGGTATAGATTACAGCATTATCCCGTATAGACAGGAAGGAAAATAGAAAATGAAAAGACGTTTGATGAGACTCAACCGCATACTCGGACTGATATTTGTGTACTCTTTTGTAGCAGGCATCTGTGATGCGGAAGTGTTACACAATTGGCATGAACCAAATCCAGGTCATCCACATCAGTATGGTGATGTTGTCGAAGACCTTTTTAACACGTATACGAGCAAAAGTGCGACCCGTAGTGAATCGGGGAATTCTTGGCAACTGACAGCATCCGCGGCGGCATCGGCAGGTGCCCAAGCTCCACTCCCTCGCCGCGGAGATTTAAAGACAGAATTTGATGCACATGCGTTGGTGCGCGCCACGGGTGATAGGCACGAGGTATCACCGCATACCGGTGATGGGTTGGCGAAGACGGCGGATGGTGCTGAAATCCCGAAGACGAGCACTGATGGCACGACCACCGCCAGTACAAAACGCAAAGCACATATTGTCCTCTATCAAAACAGGACAGGTAGGCAGCCTTTACAACGTTCTTTTAATGTTTCGACCGATGGCAGTAAGTCAGAAACGTCTGTTTCTCAGACGGATTTAGACGCGGATCCGTGGGCGGAAAGTTCGTTGGAAGTCAAACGTCGGACGAACCTGAATAATGATGTTGACGGCTCCCCGTTCACGAGTACGACCCCTAAATGTTCGAGTTCGGGTAATGGTCACACGTGCGCGGGGGCTACGCCGCCACCGCAGAGGAGAGCCACAGTGTATTGTCGGCGTGACCAAGCCTGTAACAATAAGCCGGGTGTTCAAGGCAACCGAGACGCGCATAAGATCAAATGCCCGAATCAGACCTATAAACAGGGAAAGTGGGCGTGGTTGCTGATCAAGTTGAAAGAGAACTGTAAAGGCGAGAAATGGTCGTGTCATAAAACCGATCCAGATAACTGCACCCGGAAGCACCTGCACCTGAACCCGCCCGCGTCGAATGGAACGGTCATCAATGGTGTTTTCGTTCCTTCTGGGTATAGCGTCGGTGCGTGTGGTGAACACCTGTATGCGTCGGGTGCAGCCAGCGATCATGCGTCGGGCACCCCAGCCTGTGGTAATAGCGCACACGCAGGCTATCTGTGTCAAATCACCGCCTCGGATCACGAGTGGGTGTATGAGTCGTGTCCGTCGTCGCACGCCCGGTATGAATGTGATGGGACCGATCACTCGCTGCAAGCGAGTTGTACGTCTACGGATGCTAACGGTAATTACTGCACCGTGACGAATTTCTATGCCTGTGACTCGCATACGCATTCCTATCCAGCACCACCGCCGACCCCGACACCAACGCCACCGCCAGAACCGACCCCGACACCAACGCCACCCTCTCCGACAACGGTCGCCTGTGGTGCGCGGGGTTGGACGGGGTGTTCGATTCGGAGTTCAGATGGCAATGCGTGCCTTGTGGATCCGTGTGATTCGGGGTGTGGGAGTTATTACTGGAGTTGTTCAACATCCGGTGTCTCTTGGCACAAGACCTCTCGCACTTGCAAGCGGGCGAATTGTGGTGCGAGTTATACCAACTGTACAAGAGGCGATGGCACGTGTTCAAACGGTGCTTATATCTGGCATAAGAAGTAAATCCGTGTGTTTTACCCTTAACCCTATCCACCGACGTGCCTGTGGTCTTTTGATTGCAGGCGCGTTGGTTTTACTGGCAATCGTCGGTATGGTGAGTTTTCCGTTGTCTTCGCCACCGATACCTGAACCGTCTTCTGTTACGGAAACACCGAATGCACCGCCTCGCCTCGGCAAGCAGCCCGACATCCTATCGCGCGCCCGCTTCCAATCTTCCAATTTTCCACCCGCGCAATCCGATTTCTACCGCACGATCATCGACAATAACCTCTTCCGTCCGTTGGGCTGGAGACCGCCACGTCGGGTCGAACCCTATCGCTTACTTGGCACCCGCCTGCCCACCGACAAGAACACACCGACTCAGGCGATCCTCCAATCCACTGCTACCAATAAAACGCACATCGTCACTACTGGTGATAAACTCGACGCAGCCACCGAAGTTGTTGAGATTCAACCGAAACAGATCCGCCTGAAAACAGCAGGACAGCTGAAAACCCTTCGTCTCAAAAGTGGGTTCCTCCAATGAAGGCCCTCCAAAAAAGCGTTGTGAATATGTCAGAATTGTGATAGAATAGATGCTGGCATTTTAGCGATATGGATACACGCATTACACTTTATAAATTCAGAAATCAAGCGATTGAGGTTCAGCAAACAATAATATTATGAGTACTTCCCATCTAAGTTACTTACACACTGCACAAAACGTTTTGAAACAGATTGAAGCGACGCAGACCGACGCGATTGCACAAGCCTCCGATATGTGCGCTGAAACAATAGCAGAAGGCGGCCTCGTCTATCTATTTGGATCGGGACACTCCCGCATGGCAGTCGAGGAGATGTTCCCCCGCTATGGAAGTTTTCCGGGTTTCTTTCCGATCGTGGAATTAGCGGTTACCTATCATAACCAAGTCGTCGGTTGCAACGGTCAACGACAGGCACTCTTTTTGGAAAACATCCCAGGTTATGCGGAAGTGATCTTACGCAATTTCAGTTTCGGTGCTCACGACTGCATGATCGTATTCTCCAATTCTGGAACGAATATCCTTCCAATTGAAATAGCGATGGAAGCGAAGGCGCGAAACCTACCTGTCATCGCGGTGAGTTCTCTCGCACACAGTCGCTCATCTACCTCAAAGCACACTTCAGGCAAACGGCTTTTTGAAATCGCGGACCTAACGATTGACAACTGCAACCCACCCGGTGACGCGGTTGTCGACATCCCGAATCTGGCGTATCCGGTGGGCCCTACGTCGAGCATCGGCACACTCTCGATTGTCAATGCAATTAAGTGCCGAGTCGCTGAGCTGCTAACAGAACGCGGACAACCACCTGTTGTGTTAACCGGTGCGCATTTCATCGGGCCCGAGGAATCCGCAAAACAGATTGAGCGGGCTTATGATGACTACAAAGCTCGTGTACACGGCAGTTAACACCCGGCGATTTTTAGATTGATTTTTCTTATGCAAACCTGTATACTTTAAATGGCATAGAAAAGCGCAAGGTTCATTATCTCAAGTTCGCATCTGCTGGACATTCTGATGCTGAAAACAACGAAAAGAATCGCTGTGATGGGCGGGACGTTCAACCCGATTCACTACGCGCATCTGCTGAGTGCTGAACAGGTCCGGGTCGGATTGGGCTACGATAAGATATTGTTTATCCCTTCTGCCAGACCCCCGCATAAGGTCGCAGATACCGATATTATTGAACCCGAACACCGATATCAGATGGTGCGCTTGGCGATTGCAGAAAATACACATTTTGAAGTGTCCCGGATAGAACTGGAACGCGCCGGTCCTTCATATACCATTGAGACGCTGAAAGTCTTACAAGAATTTTACGGAGAGGCGACCGAACTCGCATGGATCATCGGTGCAGATTCGCTCATCGAGTATAAAGTTTGGAAAGATTTCGACGAGGTTTTGGCGCGGTGTATTATGATCGCAACGACACGTCCGAATTACGACCTGAACCGGGTGCCATTGGCGGTGCGCAAACGGGTGACGACCTTTCCGATAACAGGTGTGGATATATCTGCTACAGCCATTCGGGAACGGATTCGCAAGGGGCTTTCAATTCGGTACCTTGTACCAGAAACAGTGGAAACTTATATTCAGCGGTATCGGTTGTATCAATAACAGGAAATATCCGTTTAAAATTCATCAGAACAGAAGGTTCTACATCATGAAAACGATTTTACTTTGTTTGCTACTTCTTTGTGCAATCGCCCTGCCTTTATATGCGCAGTCGGAAGTGGATGACACACTCAAAGAAGATGTCCGTGCACTCAAAGAAGATGTCCTTGTGATTAAAACCGACCTTGAGAATCTGAAAGAGAATGTCGCTAAGGGTTTTGAGACGGTTGACAAGAATTTTGACAGGATTGAAAAGAATTTTGACAGACAAAATAACATCATTATTGCCTGCATCGGTTTACCTTTGGCGATTCTTGCGATAGGGGCGACTGTGTGGGGCATATTGACACACAGGCGCGGTGTCCGAGACAGCGCACAACGGGAAGAAATTGAGATGCTCAAAGCAGAAATAGAAACCCTGAAGCAACGCCATATTGTCAATCCCTGAGGAGACTTTCTTAAGAGGGTGTGCAATGCTTCCGAATTGTGTCGAAAGCGCGCTTTTTAATACAAGGACCTTAAAACCGTGAAACATACATGCAGCATGTGCGGAACAGTTTATGATTTTGTGTGGGAAGTCGGGACACCTTTACCTAAAAATTTTCCATTCTGTAGTGCACGATGCAAGGCAACCGATCTCGCCAAATGGATGAATGAGGAATACACGATTAGCACCGCTTTACCGGACACGATTTTGTCTGATACTGAACAAGAACTTCTTGCTGAATTAGCCAAATTAGGGATTCACATTGATGATGAGAGCGCGTAATTAGACGACGTATACGATCAGATGAATACCATACTTACAGAACTTCGGACACACCCGAAGTCGATTGAAATACAACAATATCTCTCAGACAAATTGAGTGCGAAAAGGTTTCAACATGTGCTTGCTGTACAAGAGATGGCGGTTGATCTCGCGTGTATTCATAAAGCGGATGTTTGGCATGCCAACCTTGCCGCGCTTTTACATGACAGCGCGAAATGGATGGACCCTCAAGCGTTATATAGTGCCGTACGTAGTTATGAGATTCGCCTTGATCCGATTGAAGAGGTCAATCCTTCGCTCTTGCATCCACTTATAGGTGTCAAGTTGGCAGTTGAGACATTTGCTGTAACAGAACTTGAGGTGCTCGAAGCCATTCGCAACCACACCACCGGAAATCCGTCAATGGGGGTTATATCACAGATATTATACGTAGCGGACTTCGCGGAGCCGACACGGACACATAACGCTGTTCATGTTGTCCGAGAGTTAGCCTACACAGACTTAGGATGTGCTGTTCATCATGTCGCTCGCGCGAAGATAGAACACCTCCTGGCTAAAGGTGTCACGATTCATCCCAATACGCTTCATACTTACAACAGCACGTTAGAGAGCGTTAACACTTAAAGGAACTTGCAATGGAAAACGGAAAAAACACGTTAGATATGGTAAAAGCCGCAGCTTCAGCAGCGATCAGCCGACGCGCACAAGATGGCGTTATTCTGGATTTACGTGAACTGGATGGCTTCACGGACTTCTTCGCAATCTTCAGTGGTGTCTCGGACATTCAAGTGGAAGGTATTTCGCAAGCCGTTCTTGAGGAACTTGAAAGCAACTGGGCACAGAAACCTTGGCATCAGGAAGGAGCGCGTAAAGCAGATTGGATTCTGTTAGACTACGTCGATTTTGTTGTCCATGTTTTCCTGTCCGAAAGACGTGCTTATTATAATCTCGAACGCTTGTGGGCTGAAGCTGGGCGGATTGAACTGCCAGAGCTAACGATGCCCGCACATGTGGAAGTGCAGGAAGAAGAGACAGACCCGGACGGGGTGTTGGTTTTTGGAGAACACGGGGAAAGTACGCCGGAATTATAATTTCGTTTTTGGAAAACTTACGAACGTAAAAAAGAGAGGTGGCGTCAGGTCGGTTAATCAACAGCGACGAGAAGGACGGTAACGTTATCGGTGCCGCCATAATCCAGTGCTTTGCTGATGAGGTTTTCAGATGCCTCTTCGATATCAGCGGCAGACAAGATAATGTCGGCTATCTCGGTGTCGTTGATAATGAGGTCGTGCAGACCATCGGTACAGGCGAGGACAATATCACCCGGAACAAGTGGATACGCATCCGCGTTGACGGTAACCTCTGGTCTCAAGCCGATCGCCTGTGTAATGAGGTTCCGTTTTTCGTGGACGCGTCCCTCTTCTGGCGTTATTTCACCTTTTTCGACCATTTTTTGCACGATGGAATCGTCTGTGGTTATTTGTGTGAGTGTTTCATCACGTAGGACATAGAGTCTACTATCGCCAACATGAACATACGCGAGGTAACTAAAGGTAACAAAACCCGCGATGAGGGTTGTGCCCATGCCGCGCCCTTTGCCTTGACTCTCGGCGGAAGTGTAGATACGCTGATTCGCTTCCTCCGCAAGTTCGCTCAGAACACCGAGCCGTTTCATCGGGCCTAAGTCGCTCTGCGGAGACGCTTGGGTTTCCGCCCACCCCTGAATAACTTCAAGGGCAATGCGACTCGCGATGTCGCCGCGTTCGTGTCCACTCATACCATCGGCGATAGCAAACAGTTGAAGTTGCGTATCAAAATAGTATAAGTCTTCGTTCCTATCGCGAAGTTTACCAGTATCCGTTCTTACTGCAAATTGCATTTTTTTATCGTCCGGATCGCTTGTGGTTAAGAATACAAAAGGCTTATCGCGCGCTATATTCAGGAAGGTGCCGAATTCATTCAGAGTGACCACTTAACTTTTTGGAAATATAGACTGTAAAACGATATAAGTCGGATTTCGGTTTCAAAATTCGTATCCGATTTACACCCACGTGAGGCACCAGACGGACAAACAATTACCTTCGATTCTGTTCATGAAGGTTCCCGACACATTTATCTTGTGGAACTATCATTGTCAGTGAAGTAAGACCTGAGGACTCTGATGTTGTTAAATAAGCACTCTGAAAAAACTATTGGACGCTTGCCGAGTCTTGTGACACGCGCATTTACTGATATTAAAGAACGGCGCGCGGCTGTCGTCTTGACGACAGAGCCTGCTTGGAAGGCTGTCAAAGGCATTGATATAAACCCGCATCACCTTATCTACGTTGACGCAAACACAGCGGCAGCTATGGCCGCGGTTGCCGAGGTATGCGAAGGTGAAGTGGTTTACGGCATCGGTGGTGGTCTGGCAATTGATACCGCTAAGTACGTCGCATCCGCAAACGAATTGCCTCTCATCGCGATCCCGACGATCTTATCAACAGACGCTTTTCTCACTGATGCAACAGGTGTGAGAGAAAATGGATGTGTCCAATATCTCCCGACGAAGACACCTGATACGGTTATTGTAGATATGGATATGCTGTGCAACGCACCCGCTGCGATGCGAGCGAGTGGTGCAGCAGACATACTCTCAATCGCAACCGCACTCTGGGATTGGCAGGAAGCGGAGAAGATGGGCGAGAACCCATCTGATCAACAGATCACACCGCAGGCAGTTGCTATCGGGGAAACCCTTCTCCAAACGCTCTTGGAAAACGCACGCGAGATCGGCAGCGGGACACCTAAAGGCCTGAAGCTTCTACTCGATCTGCTCTGTATGGAGGTGCAGCTCTGTAATCTATGCGGGCATAGTCGCGTTGAAGAAGGCAGCGAACACTATTTTACTTACGCGCTTGAGAAGCACTTAACATCTGCAAACAGTGAAAATCTTTTACACGGCGAATTGGTAGGATTGGGTATTTTACTGATGGCTGCGTTGCAATCGCAACCGTGGATGCAATATCGCCACGCATTGGAGTGTTTGCAGATTAACTATCGTCCGTCAGCTGTCGCCCCTGAGGCGATTGCTGATACGCTTATCAATCTATCCGAATATGTCGTACACCACAAACTTCCGTACACCGTTGCGACAACGCTACGGATTACGCCTGATATAGCCGAACGAACGATACAAACAGTATTGGATTTAGCCTGAGGATTATGCAAAAGAAAAACAGCCCCCCCCAAGTAGATACGCGGATCGCAGAATTGCACGAACACGCGCTTGTGATTGATTCGCACAACGATGCTATTGTCGCACACATTCGTCGCGGTAACGTGAGTCTTGCTGACGAGAACGCCCAAAACCCAATGGATCCGGTTGGTACGATCGCCTATCTTCGCGGTGCCGTGCCACCCGAAGAGGATGCCATCGGTATCCAACTGAACATCCCGAAAATGCGGCAAGGTGGCATTGATGCTGCGTTCTTCGCCGTTGACGTGACGCGCGCATGGAAGAACCATCTCGCCTACGCGTTAGATGCGTTCGGGTGGTTCACCGAAGAAGTGACAGCAAACGCTGATGACATCTGCATCGTTCGGAAAGCGAGCGACATTCGCGAGGCGAAAGCAGCGGGTAAACTCGCTGCGGTGCTCGTCATTGAAAACAGTGAGGCAGTCGAACGGAGTTTGAATATACTCCGCTCGCTCTATTTGCTGGGTGTCCGCTCCATTGGCTTGACCCATAACCTGAATACATGGGCATCAACAGGAAATGATGAAGAGGATATGGGCGGCGGCTTGACCCGGTTTGGGATGGCATTGGTTAAAGAGATGAACCGTCTGGGGATGTTAGTGGATGTCTCGCACATCAGCGAACGTGGATTTTGGGACGTTCTCGAAATCTCGGAGCACCCTGTCATCGCTTCTCACAGCAATTGTAAGACCTTGTGCCGTCACCCTCGGAACTTGAGCAACGAACAATTGAAAGCCCTATCAGTAAACGGCGGTGTTGTAGGTATTACCTTTGTACCAGGGTTTATTACGATAGACGGATGGCAGAAAATGCCACCTTTGGCACAATTGCTTAACCATATCGCCTACGCAATCGACATCGCGGGCATTGACCACGTTGGTATCGGTTCAGACTTCGATGGGGGTGGTGATTTACTTAAGGATGCCAGTGAATTTATCAAGATAGCAGAGGGGTTGAGCGAGCGCGGTTATTCTGATGACGATATCCGAAAGGTACTCGGCGAAAACCATCTACGTGTTTTTGAGGCGGCGTGCGGGTAATATACTGGCTTGGTTCAGGCTAAGCAACTTTCGCAAGGACGCGAGAGATAGAGTGCCACACCTCATCCACACCAATCCCTTTCATGCAGATGTTATCTTTACACTTATCCGTGAATTGCTTACATGGACTACACGGCACGGCGTGACGGATGGTTTGATGCAATGTTCCGAGCGGTTGAAATCGGATATGATTGCCGGGGCCGAACAGAGATACGGTAGGAGTTCCGACCGCTGCGGCGATATGCATCGGACCGGTGTCGTTGGTGAGAAAGAGATCACACTTTTCAAGGCAAGCGGCTAACTCTCGGACCTGAAGATTCCCCGCAAACGGAATAGCCTGCGCGTTCATGAGATTCGCAACAGTCTGCACGAGCGCAGCCTCTTTTGGTCCCCCAAAAACCAAGACATTGGCGTTGAAATGCTCTACCAATCTATCGCCAATGGCAGCGAAGCGTTCAGGCATCCATTCGCGCAACTTCCATCCGGCACCGGGAAAAAGTCCCACTGTTAACGCCCCATTGTTAACGCCTCCAGCGTCAAACCGTTGCGCCGCATCTAACCGCTCAGATTCGGAGAGAAAGAGTTCGAGCCTCCGATCTTCTGCTGGAATCCCGGCGGCATGTAACATGTCAAAATAGTGGGCTGTGGCGTGTTTGTTACCTTGCTCATGGACGCGGACAGTACAGAATCGACCTTTACCCACACGTTCAGCGGCACCGCTGAAATACATGAGCATCTCAGTACGAAACTTCCGTTGAAAATCAATAGCCATCGTGAATTTCCGTTCACGCAAAAGACGGATCATCCGCAACATTTCACCGGTATCCTTGTCTTTAGCGAGCCTGTCGAACGTAATTATTTCATCAAGATGCGGATTTTCACGGAGTATCTCCGCGGATTGTTTCGCGACGAGCATAGCAATGTATGCGTCTGGGAAATGGGCGCGAACCGCCCGGATCGCGGGCGTCGTAAGCACGATATCGCCAAGGGAACTGAGTCGAATCAGCAGTATTTTGTGAGAAGCCATCTGTCTGATCGCGCTATCGACAGAAAGCGCGCCTGTAATCTACCGTCAAGCGAAATTCAATCAACTATCTGTTTTTCAAGATTATTCAGGGCATCTTCAACGAGTGTCTCTACATCCAACCCAGATTCTGCATTTTCCAACTCGGTAAGCGATGCACGCGTGGCAGGGTGTTTAGGCACAAAGAGCGAGCAACAGTCTTGATGCGGACGCGTGGAGACATCAAAGGTCCCTATCCGTTGTGCTTTTGTGATGATTTCGGCTTTGTCCTCGCCAATGAGCGGACGCAGGATAGGGATTTCAGCGATCGCTTCAATCGTTCGGAGATTTGTCAACGTCTGTGAAGCCACCTGTGCAAGACTTTCCCCGGTAACGAGTGCCTCCGCATCAGCCATAGCAGCAACCCGCTCAGCGATCCGTGTCATCATCCGCCGATACAACACAACCCGGAACGGTGCTGGCGTTGAGGCGACAATCGTCTGCTGAAGATCTGCAAACGGAACGAGATAGAGGGTGCTACGGTAGTTGGATACCGCTAAGATCTGCGCAATTTCGATGACCTTCTCCAAAGAAGCCTTATCGGTATAAGGGTAGCTATAAAAGTGAATAAAAACGGCTTTCGCGCCGCGTTTGATCATTTGCCACGCAGCAACAGGCGAGTCAATCCCGCCGGATAACATAACAAGGACCTTACCACTTACACCGACTGGCAAACCACCGATCCCTTGAATCTTCTCTGTAGAAATATACGCAGCGTTGTGTGTTATTTTAATCCAACAGGTAAGGTCGGGGTTATGCATATCAGCCCGTGCGCCTGTTTCCTTGATGAGATACCCACCGACCTCGGCACTCACCTCCGGGGAAGTGAATGGGAAAGTTTTGTCTGCTCGCCTTGTTTCAACTTTCAGGGATTCGCAAGAGACATCTCGGATTTGCCGCAATGCTGCTGCTTTAATAGCGACGATGTTGTTTTCGGTACGGCATGAAAGCTCAAAATGAGCGATACCCATCACTTGTCGCAGCCGTTCCTTAATTTTCGAGATGTCCGCATGTTGCCCAAGGTGGACGAGAATTCTATCGTGAAGCCTTTCGACTTCAGCATATCCGGTACCTTGCAGGGAGAGTTTGATGTTGTTCGCAAGCCGTTTTTCAAAAAATACTCTATTTTTCCCTTTGAGTCCAACTTCGGCGTAATGGATACTAAACAATTCTTCCATCATTATCTTCGGCAAGGGGACACCATTGCTTTAGCATAGTGGGGAATTGCCGTCCTTATATCTAAAGTTAAGTTTTCGTAAAACACGATATGTGCCTTGTTTCGCGTTTCTAACAACACGTTTCGCACTGCCTAACTCACTTAAATTCAGTCCCTCTTTATCAAATCCGGTCACTCTAAGCAGACCATGTTTTACATGTTTGACTAATGTATTCTTAGATATGCCCAAGCACATTGTGCCACCATATCTGGGTCTTTTCCCACCTTTCTGTGGGTTCTGTCTATGGAGTTCACGCCGTCGTATGGGGATAGGGGCTATACAGAAAATGGCTGTGTTATCCGGTATACTTTGACCACCAACCGTGTGATAGGCGAGGCACCAAGAATCTACGCAATGTGCCTCAAAAGTCTCCGATAGTTTCTTGGACGACTTCTTTAGACCTAATCTATCACGTATCTCTTTTGTTTGCCACCCTTCAACCGTAAACAACTCCCATCGCTTCCGAACTTCAGTATAGAACCATTGTTTGCCGACTTCAAGTGGACTGAAAGACTGATTCCATTGCTTCTGATATTGCTTTGTCTCTGCCTTGATGTCCTCTACACAGACATGCGTTATTGGATAGAGTTTTGACAACCAATCAAGAATACGGAGTTTCCAATCCCACCTCGCACGTGTCCCCGCAGGAATACGTTTTCTATTTGCGAGTCGGTTCGTTCTGTTCTTCCTGTTCGGACATTTCCGAGAACGTCTCCCTCTACGCAACTCACGACGCTTCTCCACTTTCTTACCGACACCCCCATGTGCATCCGCTTGCACATTCAGATAGGTGTGTGCTTCCGATTTAACTGTAAAGCCTTCTTTCTTGCTACCGGGGTCAACACCGACAGCAATTTTTTGGATTTCTCTATCAGACGGTTCTTTGTTGAGACGGATACAATATATGCCGTTATTCCAATAGGGTGTTGCTTCGCCACGTTTGATAAGTTTTCTCGCTCGCGCGGCGTGCATAGGCATGAGTTGCTGTCCGTCTCTTGTTTTTACAGGCACAAACATAAGTTTGTATTCTCCTTTTCAGGGTATATGTTGCCCCATCCAGATCACAGGTTCGTAGCGGAAGTAGACTTGGGGAGTATCCAAAACATACTTCGGATTACCACATCCAGAACCCGCGATATATTACTGTAGTCAACAAGTTACCCTTGCAATAGTTATAGGTTTGGCTACCATCTATCACAAGCCTCGCCCTTTAGGGCGGGGTTATTGACAGTTTCTCTCGTGCTACAAAGAATTTTACAGAATTAACGTAAAACCAGACGCAACTGTATGAACGTTAGCGGGGAGATACATTGCTCACAAAGCACGGACAGCATCGGTTAAATTAAAATGGAGTTTCGCAACATTCTGTAATGCGTCGCTTCCGTGCAGCTTAACAAATTCTCTGCCAGCTTCAACAACCTGATACGCGCCTCGCGGTAAACAAATCTTGTATGTTTCCGACAGCGTATCCATCCGCGTCAGAAAAGCATCGCGGGCGATGATGGAGGCTGCAGCGACTGCGATATCTCGCTCTGCCTTCGGAACCTGTTTTATCTCTATCCCACAAGAAGTAGAAGCAACGCCACGCTGTAAAGGCGCGTGGCCGAGCTGCCGCGTAATAAGATCATCTTTGGCAAACTGGTCAACAAGTGCGTGTTTCACGCCGACGCTGTTCGCTAATGTCCAAATCGCTTCCGCATGGAGCGACGCAAGCAGATGGTTCAGGTTCTGTCCGCGTCTGCGGAGAGTCGCATAAAGGGCATTGTATTCAGCGGGCATCTTTTCCACAACAACGATATGTCGCGCATAACAACAGCGCATCGATGCCGCGAGGTCTTGGATACGACGATTGGATAGCCGTTTCCCATCCGTAATCCCCATATCTGAGAAAGTTTCGCGGCATTCCGCATTCACGTAAACTGCTGCGGCAACAAGCGGGCCGAAATAATCACCTTTTCCGGCTTCATCTGTACCAATCCATGCGTTCCAGTTATGTATTGCGTCCATTGAACCTGCCAAATTCTATGCGTCTCAATGCGTTGTATTTTTCAGATTTATGTGGAATTCCGAAGTGCCGCGAATTCGGTAACCTGTTGACCTACGGCTTTGACGCGTGCAGCTAATTCAGCGTCGCGCAAATTACCCTCAGCATCAAACGCATTAGATGAGTTCGGGATAGATGCGTCTTTCGGGACAACCCAAGCGTGAAGTGCTGTGCCAACCGTTCGCAACATAGAAAGCGCGTTGGCTGCGCCCATCCGCCCACCAGAGACACCGATGAGTCCGACGACTTTATTCTCAAATTCATCGAAGCCCATGAGATCGAGCGCACTTTTAAGGACACCGCTGAAGCTGCCATGGTACTCAGGAGAACCGAGAAGTATGCCGTCCGCGCGTTTCACCTTTTCCCGAAGTTTGAATACACCCGCAGGATAGTCAGCTTCGTTAGCGACGGAGCCTTGAAAAACGAGGTCATACGCACTCAGTTGAAGCAATTCAACCTCGGCACCCGCATCTTTCGCACCAGAAAGCGCAATTTGGAGTGCCGCATGCGTTGAACTCCCGTTCCGCAGGCTTCCACAAATGGCAACGACGTATATAGGTGAATTATTAGAACGCTTCATTATTTTTTCTCCTTTTTTAAGTATAGCACATCTGAGATTAAACAGCATCTATTTTTTTCACGGACATTAGATTAAAAAGTTCCAGATGCAGATTTGTCACTTACCCCCATTTTTTTTTGAGGGTAGTCTGTCGTTGATATTGTTAG
>VYCT01000360.1 GCA_009843785.1 Candidatus Poribacteria bacterium
TAACAATATCAACGACAGACTACCCTCAAAAAAAAATGGGGGTAAGTGACTTTAGGTAACGGATTGCAAGACGATTTATATCAATTCGACGAAGACTTCGTTTGCGAGGAGGCGTCCGCGGTGGGTGAGTCGGAGATGTGTAGCCGTTCGTTCAAGTAATTGAAGGTCTATCCATTTTTTCAGGGTATCTCCAAACGCTACTTCGATGGCTTCACCGAAGCGGTTTTTGTAATTTTCAAGAGAGATGCCTTCTCGTTTGCGGAGTGCGAGCATGAGGGTTTCCGCCTTTTCCGCGTCCCCTGTTAGGCGTTCTGTGTCGGCGATGGGTTTGTTCCGTTCGGCGAGTTTGTCAATATAAGGTGCGATCCCGCGAATATTGCTATAACGGACACCGTTAATGTATCCAAACGCGCCCGCACCGAGGCCGATGCACGGTTGGTTGTTCCAATAGACGAGGTTATGTCTCGCTTCGCGATGTGGTCTGGCGAAATTACAGATTTCGTAATGCGTGTACCCGTGCGCAGTGAGTGTCTCAATTGTGTACTGGAACATGTCGGCTTCAGTATCCTCGGAGGGGAGATGGAGTTCACCGGCTTGCCACCATTCATAAAACGGGGTCGCCTCCTCCATGACGAGGTTATAGGCAGAGATATGTGTGGGTTCAAGAGAAATTACTGCGTTGAGGGTGTGGTGCCACGCAGCCATCGTCTGGTCAGGGAGCGCAAAAATTAGGTCGATGTTGATGTTCTCGAAGCCACTTTCGCGTGCAAGGCGGTAACTTTCAAGGAATTCGGCAACGGTATGGATTCTGCCTAACTGGTTCAGTGTTTCGTCCTGCATCGCTTGCAGACCAAAACTCAACCGATTCACGCCGTTGTCTCGCATGACGCGAAGTTTTTCGGTGTCAACAGTGCCTGGATTGCATTCTACGGTGATTTCAGCATCCGGCGTTATTTGGAAATGCTGATAGATATCGGTGAACAACTGTGTCAGCGCATTGGCAGAGAGGATAGAAGGCGTGCCGCCACCGATGAAAATTGTTTGTAAGGGGTCGGTTTCCGAGGCGTAAAGTGCTATCTCTGTGCGGAGTGCTGCGAGGTATGCCTTCGCCTGTTCCTTGTGGAAAGCGTACGTATTGAAGGCGCAGTAGTAGCATTTCGTCGCGCAAAATGGGATATGGATGTATACGGAAGATACCATTTTATTTTTCGAATTCCAACCCGATACGGATGGCTGAGCCTGTATCGGCGTAGGAGAACGCTTCGTTAATGTCGCCGAATGGGAAGGTATCGGAAATGATTTTATGGAACGGATACCTGTCACGCGTGCGCAGTAGGAAGTCGAGTGCCCGCGGGATAACCCACGGTTCATAGACAATCACGCCACGAATCGCCTTGCTACAGCGGACGATGTTACCGGGATCAATCTCGGTGGGGAATCCGAGGTTGATGTTTCCGATCCAGAGGTAGCGTCCACCCCATCTGAGCATTTCTATGCCTTCCGCAAGGACACGCGGCGAACCGACAAACTCCGCGACGAGATCCGCACCGATGCCACCCGTTTGGTCGAGCACATATTCAACCCGCGATTTCATGTCAATTTCGTCAACGTTGAGTGTCTCATCTGCACCGAATTCCTTGGCGAGTGTGAGGCGTGCGGGCAGTCGATCAAGAACGATGATTTTCCCTGCACCCATCTCGCGTGCAACGGCTGTCGCGTAGAGACCGAGGCCACCGGCACCTTGAATAACGACCGTGTCACCGAGTGTGATGCCGATCTGGTTCAGTCCGTAGATGACTTCGGACAAGGCGCAGTTGATCGGTGATACGAGCGCGTCTGAGAGTTCGTCGGGAACCTTGAACACCCAATGTCCCGGTTTCATGTAGTAGTATTCGCCGTAGGCACCGTGGAAATGTGGCGGCTGCTCACTGGAGACACCGAGCCAATCTCTGTAGCGGTTCGGACACCCCGGTTTCCCGTTGAGGCACATCCAGCAGTGTTGACACGGCTTGAAATAGGAGTAGGCGATCCGATCGCCTTCCGTAAGCCGTTGTCCGATGCTATCGGTTGTGATGTTGCGTCCCATCGCCTCAATCGTCCCGATCATCTCGTGCCCTAATACTTGCGGGATGCCGCTCTCTATTTTGGGACCGTGTCCGCGCCAGAAATGCAGGTCGGAGCCGCAGATATTCGCCATACGGATGCGCACAAGCATATCATCAGGCGTGACGGATGGAATCGGATATTCCAGGAATTCCATAGGCGTTTGGGGTTGTGTGAAGATAGCGACTTTTCCAGTTTTCATATTTTTAACTTACCTTGCGGAGGTCTGACGTGGGTTTAGCAAATACGTGCCTTTCAACAATCCGCCCTCCATGATTGATGATGGACTTTTTCCGTAAAAACTAAACAGCGACGACGCGTTGTTGTCCCTTCCTATTTTCTGAGGGAATAATGCGGATTTCAATATCGCGATTCAATTGGTTCAGAAATGTCAACAACCGTTCTACACTATAATGATTAAACCTTCCCTGTTTTAGCCGAGATATCTCAGGTTGCTTCACGCCTAAAATCTTTGCCGCTTCAGCTTGGGTTAACTTGCGATCTTCTATAATCTGGAATACTTCAAATCCGAGCTTCGCTTTAAGAAATAGTTCCTCCGCGTCTGGTAAATCTAAATCCTTAAAGACATTGCCAGAGCTCTTTTCAAATTTAATCTTCTTGCCCATAATTTTCCTCCAGTTCTTGTGCCATTTTGAGGCGTCTCTTGATAAGGTCCACCTCTTTCTTGGGAGTTTTAATTCCGCGCTTTGATTTTTTTTGAAAGCAATGCAGCACGTAAACTCGCTCTCCAATTTTCGCCGCATATACGGCGCGATAAGTATCGGTCCGATAATCTGATCGTATCTCAAACACTCCTGAACCAACACCTTTAAATGGTTTAGCTGCTGGAGACATGCTTCCAGCC
>VYCT01000054.1 GCA_009843785.1 Candidatus Poribacteria bacterium
TATGGTGCTGTTTTAAATCGCACCATAACTGTCAATTTCATGATGGTGGAAAAATGTATTGCGAGACTGACCAGTATAGAAACTCTTGGGTGGAACATAGTGAAAAGTGAGCGGATGTAAACTTTTTGGGTGGGTCTTTCGTATAATATGATATAATGGTCAATACTGACGGGTAAATCCAAAGGAGAAAGAGAGATGAGGTTGCAAATATTTTTTGCGCTACTGTTGCTTTTGGCAATGGTGGCATTTGCCGGGTGTTATACACAACTCGGTCACCATGCGTCTTCAGATTTTGGTCGGGTACACCCTAAACACCATGAAGGTTTAGAGAAAGAGGAACCGGGGACAGAACATGCTGATGAAGCCGAGTCGGAAGCCTCTGAATTAACGGATGCGGATGACGAAGATTCGGAAGGATACTACGGACGACGGAAACGTAGCTATCGTACCACGTACAGCCAGTCTTATCGGTACGACACCTATTGGTCACCTTACGTTGCGTATCCGTATTACGCATATCCGCCGGTTTGGTATTATCCGTATCGCCCTTTTTATAGATACGGGTATTATTATGGTTACCATGCGCCGTATTACCGCTATTATAGGGGCTATTATCCGTATAGGAACGTCTATCGCCGGTATCACGGTGGAGGGAGTCGGTGGACACCACTTTCACGGCGGACTTACAAAAAAGGCGATTTGCGGCTTGAAAATCGGCGTTCGCGGAGTTCACGCAGCGTAACTTCACCAAGGTCGAGATCCGAACGGCTGCGGACGAGAGATCAGAATAAAAAATAAAGTCGCATTTCAGTGGTTTTGAAACGCAGTAAAGTTTCCGCATGTAAGAGCGCAATAATGCACTTCGCATTTGGGCGATTACGCCGCAGAATTGCGCAACTACGAGCCAGTTTTTTGTTCATGAAAGAGGTTTATTTAGAAATAGTATAATAATGGAGGAATCGGAACGATGAAACGTGCAGTGTATGCAAGTCTTATCTGTTTATTCGCCATAGTATTCTTTGCAAGTGTGAGTATGGCGCAGGTAGAAGAGATGGCGATCGGGAATACATTCGGCGTTGGTGCGCGGACGATGGGAATGGGTGGTGCGTCCGTGGGACTCGCGGATGATTTCACCGCGCTTTACTGGAATCCGGCGGGTATGGCACAGATTCAGAAGTTCGAGTTTTTTAGTAGTTTCTCACATAACCGGGCAACGACAAATACCTATTTTACGGGTGATGAGACAACGGGAACGAGCCGATCACAGATGCGTCCGAATTCTATAGGATTTGTCTACCCAGTCGAGACGCGGCAAGGTGGCTTAGCGGTCGGCTTTGGTTACAATCGTCCACAAAATTTCGATTATCAGACTGCGATTCAGGGCATCGACCCGAGTTCTGGTACCGATTTCAGCGGATTCGCTGTTGACGAAACCGATGTAAACAGAGGCGGTATAGGCATCTGGAGTTTCGGCGCGAGTGTGTACGTCACAAAACGGGTGCTGGTCGGGGGTTCGTTGGATTTCTGGAACGGGAATAGCTTGAACGAATTGGATACGGAAGCCACGGACATCCTAAATGTGGATAATGAGTGGTCGCGTTTCAGATACGGTGACGAAGTTGACCGAGTGTATTCAGGTGTAGGGGGTAGGATAGGACTCCTTGCACATCTGACAGATACTATCAATTTTGGATTGACACTGGTCGCGCCAGTCGAGTTAGGCGTTGACGAGGTGTGGTATCAATCTACGGTAGATGTATTTGATGATGGCGAAAAGTCGACGGATTCCTTAAATGGTGAACAAACGTATGACATTGAGCGTCCCTTTGAAGTTGGTGCCGGGGTCGCTGTCAAGTTGTTAAACAAGCGGTTGATTTTGGCAGGCGATGTCCAGCTTACAGACTGGACACAGACCCGCTACGATCCGGCACCGGCGGACGATATATCACAAGATAATTTTGAGAAATTCTATGCGGTAACGCTTCAGGCACGGCTCGGCGTGGAGTATAGGATACCTGTGATTGATACCCACGTCCGTGTCGGTTATTTCCGAGATACGATTCCGTTCACGGGTACTGAAGTTGAAAACGCGCGTGACTTCTTAACGATGGGTGTGGGGAAAATTTTTGAAGACTCACTGAAGTGTGATGTTGGGTATATGCTTGGCAGCTGGCAGCGGAGTGGGTATGAATTGACGACAGAACAGCTGACACATAGGGTTTTCGTGTCTGCTGCGTATCGGTTTTAATAGTTGTCAGTAGTCAGTCGGATTTTTTTTCTTCCGAAAAAAATCCTTTCAGTTGTCAGTATGGAAGCGACTTGATGACTATGTCGCTGAGGGCGATAAAAACAGACATGGGCGCAGTTATCCACTTCGCCCATGTTTTTTTATTCAACGTGCGAATGAACATCGTTAAACAAGTTGGATGTATCCCATTTGTGTCCCATCGCCTTTTCGGAGTTCTCCTCTGATAATACGCGTGTATCCACCGTTGCGGTCTTGGTAGCGGGGTGCGATGTCATCAAAGAGTTTGCGTAGGACAGCGTGCTTGTCAAGTGCTGTAGGGTTCTCGCCTCTTGCGGGTTTATAGTGCAAGTTTGTCCCGTAGAGCATTTTTGCGGCTTGTCGCCGTGCGGGCAGGTCGCCCTTCTTCGCGAGCGTGATTAATTTTTCAGCGACTCTGCGGAGTTCTTTGCACTTAGGGATCGTAGTCCGTATTTGTTCGTGTTCAAATAGCGCGGTGGCTTGGTTGCGAAAAAGCGCCTTTCGATGGCTTGACGTTCGTCCCAATTTTCGTCCGCGTTTCCTATGACGCATCTTCTTCCTCCATATCTACGTTGTCGTGAAGCGTTATGACTGTAAAGGAACTCGCTCCATATCATCTTCACCGATGTCTGCGTCGTCCATATCGTCTGGGTCCATTCCGAGGGTAAGTCCCATGTTGGCAAGTTGTTCTTTAATTTCGTTGAGCGAAGTTCGCCCGAAATTCTTGTATTCCAACATATCCTTTTCCTCTTTTGTGACGAGTTCGCGTATAGTTTTAATGTTTGCGGTTTCGAGGCAGTTGCTGGCTCGGACTGAGAGTTCAAGTTCGGAGACAGGTTTTGCGAGGTATCGGTTTCGTCTGAGTTTTGCCTCGTCAATCTCAGGTTCGGGTTCGACGTAGTTTTCATCGAATTCTGTAAAGAGTTCGAGTTGTTGTAGCAAAATAGTTGCTGCGCGCGTAACAGCTTCCTTTGCTGTGATGGTAGCATCAGTCCAGACTTCGAGGTTAAGTTTATCAAAGTTTGTCATATCGCCGACGCGCGTTTCCTCTACCCAGAAGTTGACTTTCTCGACAGGTGAGAATTTTGCGTCAACGGGAATTATCCCAATGTTCTGTCCTGGGGTTCTGTGTTCTTCTGCGAGAGAATACCCTCTCCCCGTTTGTGCGTGGATTTCTATATCTAATCCCTCGCATTCGTCAAGGGTTGCGATATGCTGATCAGGGTTTATAATCTCAACGAGTGCGTTGGGCAGGATGTCAGCGGCGGTGACTTCACCGGAACCTTCAGTGTTCAATGTAAGTCGCAGCGGGTCATCTGTTGCGATGTTTAGCCGCACCTCTTTGAGGTTAAGGATAATTTGTACGACATCTTCCACTACCCCGGGAATTGTGGCGTATTCGTGTTTTACCTGTTCAATTTGAACAGCGGTGATCGCTGCGCCTTTAATTGAGGAAAGGAGGACTCGGCGGAGTGAATTGCCGAGGGTAGTTCCAAATCCGCGCTCGAAAGGTTCAGCGGTATATTTTGCGTAATCGGGTCGTAAAGATTCAGTGTCAGTTCTGAGCCGCTCGGGCATTTCTAGCTCGGACCTTATCATCGATTTCCTCCTATAGGATTAAGCTGGCTGTTAAAACGCACATGAACTGAGGGCCGGTGCTTTTTGAAGTTTCACATTTGCCCTTTAATTCTGTGTCGGAGTCGCATTATTGGACATCCCCTGATTTCGACGAGCATTTTAGTGCAGGCGTGCGATTGGCTCGGCTACATATTTATGGAACGCTCGCTATTCGATAATGCACGAAATATAGAGATGTGCCTATCGGGAGTAAAGTTCAATGATGAGTTGCGTTTCCAGGTCCACGGCGATCTGCTCTACGAGGGGTGCTCCTTGAACACGTCCTTCCGCTTTATCAGTATCGATTTCGAGCCATTCAGGTGCGCCGCGTTGCTGTGCATAGTCAAGTGCTTCCTGAATGATAGCGAGGTTTCGGCTGCGTTCCCGTGGTGTGATGACATCGCCGATCTGCACGATATAGGAAGGGATGTTAACACGCTTGCCGTTAACAGTAAAATGATTATGCTTCACAAGTTGACGTGCCTGATTTCTCGATGTCGCGAACCCGAGTCGGTAAACGACATTGTCTAATCTGCGTTCAAGGAAACTAATCAAATTCTCACCTGCAATTCCTGATTGCCGGGCTGCTTTGAAATAATAGTTCCGAAATTGTTTCTCAAAAACGCCGTAGGTTCGTTTGACTTTCTGTTTGGCGCGTAGCTGGCGCCGGAAGTTGTCGCGACCTCGGCGGGGCGGTGTTTGTCCGTGTTCTCCGGGTGGATAGCTTCGGCGTTCAAAAGCACATTTGGGTCCGTTGCAGCGGCGTCCTTTGAGAAAGAGTTTTTCGCCTTCCCGCCGGCATAATTTACAGACTGCGTCTAAATATCTACTCATTCGTTTTCCTCAAATACCTCAAACCCGTCGTCTCTTAGGGGGACGACATCCATTGTGTGGGATAGGAGTCACATCTTTCATCAAGCTAATTTCGAGTCCGGCTGCGGCGAGTGCCCGTATAGAAGATTCTCGTCCGGATCCGGGGCCTTTGACTCTAACCTCCACGCGTTTCATGCCGTGATCCATTGCTCGACGTGCGCAGGCTTCTGCTGTTTGCTGTGCAGCAAAAGGTGTTGACTTCCGTGAACCGGTGAAAGTCATTCCAGCGTTCGCCCATGCAACGGTGTTTCCGTTTAAGTCTGTGATCGTAATAATTGTGTTATTGAAGGTCGCTTGGATATGTGCGATCCCCTCAGGAACATTCTTGCGTTCTCTTCTTCTTCCACGCAAAACGGTTCTCCTTTTTATTTTTGGTTGTCAGTTGTCGGTTGTCAGTTGTCAGTTACAAGAGGTTTTGGATAGTCCTGAAGTCTTTCCGACAACTGAAAGGTTTTTCATAGAAAAACCGAACCGATAACTGATAACCCTTCCTCTGATAACTGAAGGCTCTTTCGCTATCCGCCCTTGCGTGCTGCCTCTTTGGCTTTTCTGCCGACAGAGATAGTTCTTGCTTTTCCCTTACGGGTGCGAGCATTTGTATTCGTGCGCTGCCCACGGACGGGTAATTGTCGACGATGCCGTAAGCCGCGATAACTGTTGATATCCATCAGTCGTTTAATGTTCTGATCGATTTCACGGCGCAAGTCCCCCTCAATTTTATAGTCTTGAATTTTGTCTCGGAGTTGACTAATCTCATTTTCAGCGAGTGTGTCAACTTTTTTTCCGGGGTCAATATCAAGGTCGGTGACAATTTCGGATGCGGTGTAGCGACCGATGCCGTAAATTGCTGTCAGTGCGATGTCTATCCGCTTGTCTCGGGGTAAATCAACCCCAGCAATCCTTGCCATGCGTACTCTCCTTTTTAATAGTTATCAGTTATCGGTTGTCAGTTATCAGTTAAGAGGTTTGGGAAACAATAACGTTCTTTGGCAACTTCTATATCCAAAGTTAACTGATGATTGACGACTATTCAAGGGTTAGCCCTGTCGCTGTTTGTGCTTCGGGTTTGAAGGACAAATGACTCGGACGACTCCTTTTCGCTTAATAATTTTACACTGGTTACACATTTTTTTAACAGAAGGTCTGACTTTCATAATATCCTCTTTCAGGCGAAAGTACTTACCGTCGTCTGCCTTTGAGTTTCCGATCTTTTAGGAATCCTTCATAGTGTCGGACGGTCAAATAGGATTCAATTTGTGACATTGTATCTAATACGACACCAACCACAATTAAAATAGAAGCCCCATCTACCATGGTTGCTCCGATGTTGAGACGCTCTGTGATAATTATCGGGATGACGGCGATAGCAGCGAGAAAAACTGCGCCTGGTAGCGTGATCCGTGTGAGCGTTGTATTGATATAATCGGCTGTCTGTTTTCCGGCACGAATCCCTGGGATAAACCCCCCATATTTCTGTAAATCCTCTGCCATTTGGATTGGGTTGATTTGTACGGCTGTGTAAAAATAGGTGAATCCGATGATTAACAACGCATAGAAAGTAAGCCACAAAGGTGTCCCCGTATCAATCAGAGCTTGTGCGCCTGTTACCCATCCCCAGTCTCGTGGCAGGAAGCTGAGAGCTGTTGGCGGGAATTGAATCAGTGTAATAGCAAAGATGATAGGAATCATGCCAGCGGCGTTAACTCTGAGTGGCAGATGCGTTGATTGCCCGCCAATCACTCTACGTCCGCGAATCTGTCTACCGTATTGTACTGGAATCTTACGGACAGAGAGTGTGATGAAAACGGTCCCTGCGACGGCTACAACAATGAGTCCGATGAGTATCACGAGGTGCAGGATTCCAAATTCTGTTCTATTTATTAAATTATTGATAACGGTTGTAACACCACCGGGTAAGCCGGCAATAATCCCAACGGTAATGATTAGGGAGATACCTTGTCCAATACCGCGCTCGGTGATCTGCTCCCCCAGCCACATAACGAAAGATGTGCCTGCTGTGAGAGTCAAGACGACGAGAAAATGCCACCATAAGTTAGGGTCTCTGACGATTTCGCCTGCTTGTCCGGTAATGTTCTCAGGGTTCCGCAAGACGATACTGATGGTTATGCCTTGAATGATACTCAGTATAACAGTTCCGTATCGCGTATACTGTGTCATTTTCTTTCTGCCATCGGGTTCTTTGGAGAGTTTCTCCAAAGAAGGGACGATGACCCCAAGGAGCTGCATAATGATCGAGGCACTAATATACGGTTGTATACCGAGTGCGAAAATCGTCATTTGACTAAATGCGCCTCCGGAAAACAGATCGATGAAGCCAATGACATTACCCCCACGCTCCATGAGTTGTTGAAAAAACGCCTCAAGTGCCACGTCGTCGATACCGGGAAGGGTAATGTGCGCCCCCAAGCGGTAAACAATCAAGAGTAGCCCTGTAAAAATGAGACGTTTCCGCAATTCGGGGATTTTAAAAGCGTTTTGGAATGCCTTAATCACTTATTTTATTTCCTCCTCGCCTGCGGACTCTCAAGCAGCGTTGTCCGGCTTAGCATGCAGTCCGAGTACCTCGGCTGTGCCGCCTTTGGATTCAATTTTTTGGATAGCTGATTTTGAGAAACGGTGCGCTTGGACTTTCAACTGTTTTTCGAGTTCGCCATCGCCGAGTATCTTTATCAGTGCATTCTTTCGTTTGATTAAGCCTGCTTCTCGAAGGGATTTCGGATCAACGACGGCTGCGTCATCGAAAAGATTGAGTGTTTCTACATTGATAATATCATACTCAAATCGTTTGTGCCCAGTTCGCCGTGGTCCTCGCTTCGGTAAGCGTCGCACCAGTGGCATTTGTCCACCTTCAAACCATGCTGGAATTGAACCACCGGATCGAGATTTTTGTCCCTTATGGCCGCGTCCACAGGTTTTCCCCCAGCCCGATGCGTTCCCTCTACCGACTCGCTTTCTTGAGCGTTTTGAGCCGGGGGCAGGTTTAAGTTCATTCAATTTCATCAGGATATTCCATTCCTTTATGACTATCGGCTGCCGGCTTTCAGTTGTCAGTTAAGGGGTCTTGAATGTTCAATCCTGTCCTTTCTGACTGCGAACAGCTGATCGCTGATTGTCAATTTTTAGCGTTTTTTGAGTAGTTCTTCAACAGATAGTTCTCGTAGTCGTGCGACTTCATTGACATCCTTGAGGCTCTTTAACCCCAGTATAGTGGCTTCAGCAATATTTTTCACATTCCGAGAGGATAGGCATTTTGTCAGTGCGTCTCGTACGCCTGCAAATTCGAGAATTGCGCGCGTAGCGTGCCCTGCGATAATACCAGTTCCGGGGCTTGCGGGTTTCAACAAAACTTTTGCGGATTTGAATTCGCAGGTAATTTCATGGGGAAGTGTGCCGTTGACGATGGGTACCCGAATGAGGTTTTTGCGAGCATCTGCGAAACTTTTGCGGAGTGCGCCAGCCACCTCGCTTGCGCTCCCAAAGCCGATCCCGACAATCCCATCACGATTTCCAACAACCGTAAGCGAGTTAAAGCTCGGCGTTCGCCGTCCTTTACCGACTCGCATCACACGGTTAATTGTAATCATGCGCTCCTCAAATTCAAAATCATCAGGGTTAATTCTATCTTTCAGCAAAAAAGTCTCCTATCCGGTATGAGTCCTGTTTAGCGTGTCTGTAGCGGTACAGGAACCGGTGTGCGGGGCATTTAGAACTTGAGTCCCTCTGCCCTTGCTGCTTCAGCGAGGGCTTTTATGCGCCCATGGTAGAGATGCCCGCCCCGATCAAAGACGACTACCTCAATTTCCCGCTGCTTGGCTTTTTGGGCGATAAGTGTGCCAACACTTTCCGCTGCCGCTATGTTTCCACCGTTTGAAAGGTTGTCTTTGAGTTCCGGTGACAAAGTAGAAGCTTCAGCGACGGTTTCACCAAGTTCATCGTTAATGAGCTGCGCATAGATATGTTTCAAACTTCTGAAAACAGCCAACCGCGGTCTGTTACCGGTCCCACTAACCTTTTGGCGGACACGTTTGCGACGTCGTAGATGGCCCATGCGTTTCTTTTTTATTAGTGTCAAAATGTCTCCTTATTACCATAGGCGCGGTCTATTTGATCGGTCGCTTAAATTTTGTCCGATCGCGCGCGATAGATAATAGCCTTAAGCGACAGCTGCAGCTTTGCCTTCTTTATCTCGGACGCGTTCGCCATCGTAGCGGATACCTTTACAAGGTTTATAGGTATCAGGTTTCCGTATCTGACGAATGGTAGCTGCTACCTGCCCAACGAGTTGTTTATCAATCCCACTGACAATAATAGGCGTGTGTGCTTGCCCATCTATATTTTCAGAGGCTTCAACACTCAGCGTGATTCCCTCAGGGGGGGTGTAAGTGACGGAGTGTGAGTACCCGACATCAAGCACTAAATCTTTATCCCGGTTAACTTCGGCACGGTATCCGGTGCCGACCACTCGCAGTTTTTTCTCAAATCCCTCAGAAACACCGGTAACCATGTTAGCGATGAGGCTGCGCGCTAATCCGTGCAAGGCTTTGTGCTGTTTAAGTTCACTCTTTCTTTGGACGGTTAGGACGTTTTCCTGAAGCGTCACATTGATTCCATCAGGGAGTGCCCAATTGAGGCTTCCTTTGGGTCCTTCGACCTGTACATCGCTTTGATTTAAAGCCACTTGTACTTTGTCGGGTAGGGGAATCGGTTGTAGTCCAATACGTGACATTACTATTTCTCCCAACTTGTTGAGAGTCATCTTCAAAATTTTACCAGACGTAACATAAGACTTCACCGCCGACTTTATCCTTACGGCACTGTGGTGTGGTTTTCAGTCCACTGGAAGTAGATAAAATAGCGACCCCAAGTCCTCCATAAACCCGTGGTAGGCTATCAGCTTTGGCGTAAATTCGTCTTCCGGGTTTGCTGATGCGTCTAAGGTTTGTGATGACCTTCTCTTTTTTGGTATTTCCGTATTTCAAATAGATTCTTAAAATCCCCTGTTTTCCGTCTTCAAGCAATCGGTAGTTTCGGACAAAACCTTCTTCAGCCAAAATGCGTGCGATTTCGGCTTTGACCTTTGAAGAGGGGATTTCAACGCGTTCATGTCCTGCCATATTGGCATTGCGGATACGTGTTAGCATATCAGCAATCGGATCGGTCATCGACATGAAAGATTCTCCTTATTTCTTTGTCGTTTTTGAAAAGCCGCTGTCTGCGTCATGCGATAGTGGTTAAGGCAGACAGGTTTCAGTTTTCTACCAGCTCGCCTTTCGGACCCCGGGTATTTTACCGGCGCGGGCGAAAAGACGAAAACAGATACGACACAATTCAAATTTGCGCAGATACCCGCGCGCCCTCCCGCAACTTTTGCAGCGGCTGTATTTCCGAGTTTGGAACCGCGGGGTCCTTTTCTGTTTGGCAATCCATGCTTTACTTGCCAAGGTTGAGCTCCTTTTCTTGTTTATCCGGTCCGTTTTTTTCAGTGGGTCCGGATGTTGAAAGTTAGCTGCGTCCGAAGCTGCGCGGGGGTTTGTGTAGCCGTTTTGCGGCGAAACCTTATGCTACCGAACCCATCTATTTTTGGAACGGCATTCCGAGCAGTCTTAGCAATTCGCGGCCTTCTTCATCTGTTGGGGCGGTGGTAACAACAGTTACGTTCAGCCCGCGGATATCATTAACGTTGTCGTAATCAATTTCCGGGAAGATTAGCTGTTCGGTAAGGCCGAGGGAGTAATTGCCGCGGCCATCAAAGGCATCCGGCGATACGCCGCGAAAGTCCCGGATTTGGGGTAAGACGACGTTGACCAATCGATTGAAGAACTCATACATCCGCTGCTGTCTTAGCGTAACTTTACATCCAATTGCCATCCCCTCCCTGACTTTAAAAGCAGAAACGGATTTTTTGGCATGCGTAATGATAGCGCGTTGTCCGGCAATAAGCGTGAGTTCTCCGACAGCATCTTCTAATGCTTTCGGGTTCTGAAGTGCTTCGCCGACCCCGATATTGAGTGTAATCTTGTCGAGTTTCGGGATTTGCATCACATTTCCATAGTTGAAATGGGTCTGTAATGCGGGCATGACTTCGGTTTGATAAAATTCTTTGAATGGGCTCATGAGCCTTGTATCCTATAAATCGGTTATGTAGTGAGATTGTCTCGTTAACACTTCCTGTCTGCGGTATGAAGGTTGTATTTTTTAGGCATCAACCTTTTTGAGATTGGAAACGTGAATGGTGCCTTCGCGTTCGACAACACCGCCTTGTCCCATTTGGTTTGGTCGGAGGTGGCGTTTAACGATATGAACGCCTTCAACGATTGCGCGTTGTTTCTTTGGGAACACCTCCAAAACCACACCTTCCTTACCGCGGTCCTGTCCACTAAGGACTATAACCGTATCGTTCTTTTTAATATGCAGTTTTTGTCGTGCCACAATTGTCCTCCTAAATAACCTCAGGGGCGAGCGAGATAATTCGGGTGAACCCCTTTTCTCTGAGTTCTCGCGCGACGGGTCCGAAAATTCGGGTCCCTCGTGGAAGTTGGTTTCCTTCTCGATCCGGCGGGTGGACGAGAACGGCAGCATTCTGGTCAAATTTAATATAAGATCCGTCTGGGCGTCGATATTCCTTAGTTGTCCGGACGACAACGGCGCGAACGACTTCGCCGGCTTTAACCTGTGTATTAGGTGTAGCTTCTTTAATACTTGCGACAATCACGTCGCCTACGCGTGCGTAGCGCCGGCGCGTACCTCCTAATACACTAATACACATTAATTTTCTTGCGCCAGTATTATCAGCACAGCTTAATCGAGAGTATGATTGAACCATTTTTGTATCCTCCTCTACCGTTCTCAAAACGGTGTTTTGGAAACGTCAGAGTGTGGATGAAAACCCTTTCTTCCCAAGTGCCATGCGTCCACCGTCTGCTATGTGCTTCGCCTCATGCATAGGGAAGCGGCAAGAGTTCTGGTGATGGCATTTTTTACTCGTTTGCGGGTTGTATTGCGCTTACGACCGCTTGTACCCGCCACCGTTTCTGACGACTCAGCGGTCGGGTTTCAACAACCTGTACCACGTCACCGACGTTACAACTATTCTGTTCATCATGAGCGAGAATCTTCTTCGTTTTCCGGACGACCTTCTTGTAAAGAGGGTGTTGATAGCGGCGAACAATTGCTACTGCGACAGTTTTATCCATACTGTTACTGGTAACAAGCCCAGTCCGAAATTTACGATGTCTTCTTCTTTCCTCGTTCAAAGTTATCCTCCAAACCAGCCAAAACCTGTTAGCGTGTGTACTTTGAAAGGCACATTCCTGAATCTGTTTACTGTGAACGCTCCTGAAGCAGAGTTTGTACACGTGCGATGTCCTTGCGGATTTTTCCGATACGTGTTGTATCTTCTTGTTGTCCTAAGATACTTCTAAATCTCTGGTTAAACAAGTTCTCCTTAAGCGTCTCCAGTTCACCTTCCAATTCTTCGGTTGTTTTCCGTCGTAGTTCATCCGCTTTCATATTTCCGTGCCTCCTTAGGTGTTGTGAAAAACCTGATGCTGCGTTTGGGCGTGCATAATTTTTTTCCAACGCCGGAGCCGTAGCCGAAATTACACATTCCGTGCAACGAATTTAGTTTTGATTGGCAGTTTGTGGGCGGCTCGTGCCATCGCCCCTTTTGCATCTTCAAGCGAAACGCCGCCTAATTCAAAAAGGACTCTGCCGGGTTTAGCCACAGCGACCCAGTGTTCGGGGGGGCCTTTCTTGCCCTTGCCCATGCGAGTTTCAGCAGGTTGTTTACTAAGTGGTTTGTGCGGAAAGACCTTGATCCAAAGTTTTCCACCGCGGCGTACATACCGCGTGATAGCGATACGTGCGGATTCAATCTGGTTGTTTGTAATCCAGCCGGCTTCCATTGCTTGCAAACCGTATTCACCGAAGTTGATTTGGGAGCCGCGGATCGGTTTTCCCCGGCGTTTTCCCCGATGCACATAGCGGCGCATCACGCGTTTCGGCATTAACACTTTAGATGCCTCCTTAGAATAAATTAGTGAGTCCAGTTATGGCTTGCTCTTGGATTCCTAATTGTCCTGACGCTGCCTGCGTCGGTTTCTTCCTCTGTCTTGTCTTCCAGATTGTCTTGATCGTCCATCTTGAGAGCCAGAACGTCTGTCGCCTCGTCGGCGCTCGGAGCGCTGTGAACCCGTATCTTCGCGTCGTCCAGATTGACGGCGTACGGGTGCTTCGCCCTTTAATTTATCTGGGACACCAATAATTTCGCCCTTGAAGATCCAAGTTTTGACTCCAATTTTACCGTAGGTTGTATTTGCTTCGGTAAATCCGTAGTCAACATCGGCTCTAAGGGTGTGAAGTGGGACGCGTCCTTCAATACTGGATTCGGCGCGGGCGATTTCTTTTCCGTCTAATCTACCGCTGACCATAATTTTGATGCCTAAAGCCCCAGCTTGCATTGAACTGGAGATGCTGCGTCGCATTGCGTGTTTAAAACCGGCTCGGCGTTCTATTTGCGTCGCAACAGCTTCTGATACAAGTTGGGCATCGAGTTCAGCGACTCTAATTTCGGAGACATTAATCCGGACTGGGCAGCCGACCTCTTTCTCGATTAGTGCTTGTAGTTTCTCAGCTTCAGCCCCGCGCCGTCCAATGACAATACCTGGGCGCGCTGTATGGATGTTGATGCTACACCGGTCAGCGACGCGTTCTACTTCAACGCGCGAAATTCCGGCACGCGCCAGTTGCTCTTTGACGAATTTCTGAATTTTAAAATCTTCATGGAGCCACTTGGCATAATCCCGTTCGCTGTACCACTTTGAATCCCACGTCTCAATGATTCCTAAGCGCAATCCACGGGGGTGAGTTTTTTGTCCCACGCAAACCTCCTATCAGATTTTCCCACTTGTGACCTGGAGTCCGAGGCGTTTGGTAGTGCTTTATAAGCGTGCAGGCCGTTATTCAGCATCTTCGGTACTCTCCTCGTCAACGACAACAGTGATATGGCTACTACGTTTTAGAATTCTGTTTGCCATACCGCGTGCCCGGGGACGTATCCATTTCCGCGTAATCCCTTCATCGACGCGAATTTCTTTGACGTATAAGCCTGCGATATCAACACTTGGATCTCGATATTGCGCATTCGCGGCGGCTGACTGAATCAGTTTGTAGATGATAGGAGACGCGGCTTTATGCGTAAAGCGTAGTTGACTTAACGCATCTTCAACATATTGATTACGGACGAGATCGGCGACCAGGCGGGCTTTCCGCGGTGCGACCGATGCATTCCTAATTTTGGATCTGGCTTCCATCAGTGTCTCCAATAAAAGCAAGTTTCTGGTTCATCGCCATCATTGACGAAGCGGTGAATGTATTTTCCCGAAAGCGAGATGAATACAGTGTCGATTTGCGATGAAGATGATTGCGAAAATTATCTTCTTGCCCCACCACCCGCGTGAGACCGGAAAGTGCGTGTCGGTGAGAATTCGCCAAGTTTATGTCCGACCATGTTCTCTGTGATATAGACCGGAAAAAATTTTTTCCCGTTGTAAATTGCCAAGGTGTGTCCTACTAACTCAGGTGTAATGGTTGAACGCCGGGACCATGTGCGGATTACGCGTTTGGTGCCGGAGCGTTCCATAGCGGCTACCTTCTTGGCGAGTTTTGGGTCTATATAGGGTCCCTTTTTAATAGAACGCGCCATGATGTGTCTCCTTTACCTTTTAAAGATTATTCGCTCGCTACGTGAACGAGGCATCCATGAAAAGAACTATTTGCGTCTTCCGACAATATAGCGGCTCGATTTCTTCTTCGGGTTCCGGGTCTTATACCCTTTAGTTGGAACGCCCCAAGGGGTGACTGGATGTCTACCGCCGGAGCTTTTTCCTTCACCGCCGCCGTGTGGATGGTCAATTGGGTTCATCGCGACGCCTCTGACTTTCGGACGTTTTCCTAGCCATCGTGAACGTCCGGCTTTACCGATAACGATCTTACTGACATTGCCAACCTGACCGAGTGTAGCCATTGCTCGTACTGGGATGAGGCGAATCTCACCGGAGGGGAGTCGGATACGTGCGTATTTTCCTTCTCTGTCAACCAATTGGGCAGCGCCCCCGGCACTGCGTACGAGTTGTCCGCCTTTGCCCGGTTTCATCTCTATATTATGAATAGAGGAGCCGAGTGGGATTCTTTCAAGCGGCAAAGCGTTTCCAACCCGGATTTCTGCGTCTTCGCCGGAAGTGAGCATGTCGCCTACTTGAACACCAACGGGTGCAAGAATATAGCGTTTTTCCCCATCAACATAGTTGAGGAGTGCGATATGTGCGGAACGATTCGGATCATATTCAATTGCGGCAACTTTAGCGGGAATGCCAAACTTATCACGTTTGAAGTCAATGACCCGGTATCGGCGTTTGTGTCCACCGCCGCGGCGCCTGACTGTCAAGCGTCCGCTGGAATTCCGACCGGCTTTCTGCTTGCTGCCTTTGACGAGTGATTTTTCGGGTTTGCTCCGCGTAATCTCTTCAAAGGTGTACCCTGTCATAAACCGACGACTGGGGGTGATAGGTGAATACGTTTTAGGCACTCTGATTTCCTTTTTTAGTAGTTGTAAGTTATAAGTTATAAGTTTTTAGTCTGCTCTTGAGTGTTGATCATCTCTTTGTCCACGTCGTTGCCGATTTTAGCAACAACGGTGAGAAAAAGATGTTAACGAATCAAATGCTTAACTGACAACTGACAACTGACAACTGATGACTATATAGTTTCAAAGGCTTGGATAGTTGCCCCTTCTCTTAGGGTAATAATTGCTTTTTTCCAATGCGGTTTGCGTCCGCGTTGATAACGCAACATTTTACCTTTTGGCTTACCACGAACGCGCATTGTGCGGACTTTAAGGATGTCGCCTTGGATGTCAAACAATTCTTCAGCAGCACGCCGAATTTGTGGTTTTGTCGCCTTGCGATCAACAACAAAGGCGTACTTATTATCTTCACGGAGAATTGTGCTTTTCTCTGTAATCAGCGGTTGCAGTATAATCTGATATCCATCCTTCATGAGTCTTGTCCTTCGGTATCTGAACCGGTGTTTACGAACTTGGCTTCGAGTTTCTCAGCGGCTTTCTCGGTGATTATCAACGTATCGTGCCACATGACTTGATAGACGTTGAGGGTATTCCATGTGCAGCTGTGAACTTTGGGAATATTCCTCACAGAGAGGTGTATATTCGGGCTATGCTCATCAAGGATGAGCAGCACCTTTCCGTCAACGTTGAGTGCTTTTAACATGCTGACGATGTCTTTGGTGCGCGGTTTTTCAAGGGTGAAATCTTCAATAAGAATGCACTGCTGATTCTGGAACCGGTCTGCGAGTGCGCTATGTAATCCGAGTCGTCTTAAGCGTTTCGGGGTGTGCTGCCGATAACTCCGGGGTTTGGGTCCGAACGCGACTCCGCCGTGGACTCGATGCGGTGCCTTAGCGTCTCCGACGCGTGCTCTGCCAGTTCCTTTTTGACGGTAGAGTTTTCTCCCGCTACCTTTGACTTCACTCCGGGTCTTAGTTGATGCGTCGCCTTGCCGCTGATTGGCAAGGTAGGCAACGACGCACTGGTGAATGACAGGGCCATTCACCTCAGCATCAGTGAATGCGTCGGCTAATACCTTTTCGTGGAGGACATCCCCGGACTTGTTGCGTACGTCTAAAGTTGACATATTTGTATGCTCGTTTTCTTTTGGCTTTCGTTCTGTTACGATTGCCTACCTATGCACTCGGTGCTTTAGATGCTTTTCTAATCAGAAGCAAACCGTTAGGTGGTCCCGGGACTGCGCCTTTTACCACCAACAAGTTGCGCTCCGGATCGGCTTGGATGACGGGAAGGTTTTGGACAGTATGCCGTTTAGCACCGTGGCGTCCAGCCATCCGTTTCCCTTTAAAAACTCGAGAGGGTGTCGCGCTTGCCCCGATAGAACCGGGACGCCGGAGGTCTTGTTCACCGCCGTGGCTTTTTTTCCCACCGGCGAATTTCCAACGTTTCACCACACCTGTAAAACCGCGTCCTTTTGAGGTGCCTGTCACGTCAACAAGTTCACCTTCTGAAAAGACGCTTGCATCAACAATGTTTCCTATAGAGACATCTTCAAGACTCTGTACCCGAAATTCGCGAAGCACTCGTGCCGACTCAATACCGGCTTTTGCTAAATGTCCACGTTTCGGGCTATTTATGCGGTTCTCTTTCTGTTCTCCAAAACCCAACTGAACTGCCTGATATCCGTCCTTCTCTTGCGTTTTGAGTTGGACAATTGGACAAGGGCCAGCTTGGATAACTGTAACAGGCACGGCTGTTCCAGAGTCTTCAAAGATTTGTGTCATGCCGACTTTGCGGCCGATAATTCCATTAACCATTTTCTTTCGCTCTCCTCCTTTAGGATCTGCAAACCAATCGCTTCTTGAGGCGTGATTTCCAAACCGTCGGAGTGGAGAACAATCATTTCTCCGACTACAGTAGCGTAATTTTGACATCGACGCCTGCAGGCAGGTCCAACCGCATCAAAGCATCCACAGTTTTAGGGGTAGTCTCTAAGATATCCAGCAGACGTTTATGAATCCGCATCTCAAATTGTTCACGCGACTTTTTATCTGTAAACGTTGAACGTTGGACGGTATAGATATGCTTTTTCGTCGGCAATGGAATTGGGCCGGAGACAGCTGCGCCTGTGCGCTTTGCCGTATCTGCTATCTGCTTTGACGACAGGTCTAACAACCGATAGTCAAAAGCCTTAAGCCGGATGCGAATTTTTTGATTGTCCATCTTTTCGTATCGCCTTCACCAAACGAGAGGAGTGTCGTCGATTGACATCTTAGCGTTGATGTCGGCGGTCCTCTGTATTGATGTCCTTAAAAAGGCGGAGTTTAAACTCCGCCCAATCTCTTCTTATTCAAGAATTTTAGAGACAACACCGGCACCGATAGTCTGTCCACCTTCCCGAATTGCGAATCGAAGTTGTTCTTCCATTGCGATCGGCTTGGACAATTCGACGGTAATCTGTGCGTTATCGCCCGGCATAATCATTTCGATGCCTTCAGGAAGGTCCATTTTTCCGGTTACGTCGGTTGTTCTGAAATAGAACTGGGGTCTGTATCCGCTAAAGAATGGGTTCCACCGTCCGCCTTCATCTTTTGTGAGGATGTAGGCTTCAGCTTCAAATTTAGTATGGGGTGTAACAGTGCCGGGGACAGCTAAAACTTGACCGCGTTCGACTTCATCGCGCTCAACACCGCGTAGCAAAGCACCGAGGTTGTCTCCAGCACGCCCTTCGTCAAGGCTTTTGTTAAACATCTCGACGCCTGTGATAACGGTGTCTTGTGTTTCGCGGAGTCCGACGATTTCGACGGGGTTTCCGATTTCAATCACGCCGCGTTCAACGCGTCCCGTAACAACGGTCCCGCGTCCGCTGATGGTGAAAGTGTCTTCAATTGACATCAGGAACGGTCTGTCAGTGTCGCGAATGGGTTCCGGTATGTAACTATCAACCGCTTCCATGAGTTCCAGAATTGGGTTACATGCGTCACTCGCTGGGTCTCCATCGGCTTCCATAGCTTCAAGAGCGGAACCTGCGACGATAGGAATATCGTCACCGGGGAAGTCGTAATCGCTGAGCAATTCGCGAACTTCCAACTCGACGAGTTCAAGGAGTTCATCGTCATCGACCATGTCGGCTTTATTGAGGAAGACGACGAGAGAAGGTACGTTCACCTGCCGTGCGAGGAGTACGTGCTCGCGCGTCTGGGGCATGGGTCCATCGGCGGCAGATACAACAAGAATTGCGCCGTCCATTTGTGCCGCGCCGGTAATCATATTCTTGATATAGTCGGCGTGTCCTGGGCAATCCACGTGTGCGTAGTGCCGATTTTCGGTTTCGTATTCAACGTGTGCTGTGTTAATCGTAATGCCACGCTCTTTTTCTTCAGGTGCCTTGTCAATATCCTCGTATGTCTGGACGTAATCTGCGTCGGCAAGTTTAGAGAGTACCATGGTAATGGCTGCAGTCAGCGTAGTTTTACCGTGGTCAACGTGCCCGATTGTCCCAATATTAACGTGTGGCTTAGTTCTTTCAAACGTTTGCTTAGCCATTTTTATCCGAGCTCCACTAAAAGTTTATTGTTGCGGGTGTTGTCAGCGCAGTTCTACAAAACTACGCATTCCCGTTTCTATGGGGTGTCCAAACGCTTTGTTGCGCGGTACCACCGTTTATTAAATCTTATGTCCGCTTATGGGAAGTGAAAACACTCCCACAGTTCGGACACTTCACAACTATTTAACAATTACGAATTACGATTCGTTGATGAAACTAAGTCCTCCATCACACTTGTGGGAACTTCGTTGTAGTGTGCAAATTCCATAGAGTAGTTAGCTCTACCTTGTGTGAGAGATCTGAGGGTTTTGACGTACCCAAACATTTCTGAGAGGGGGACATCAACCTTGATAACTTGGATACGGGATTTCGATTGCAGTTCCGTCTCGCGTATCTGCGCCCGACGTGCATTTAAATCGCCTATAACTTTGCCGAGATATTCGTCTGGAGCGATAACCTCAACGTCCATAATTGGCTCGAGAAGTGTTGGTGTAGCTCGCTTCAATGCATCTTTAAACGCCATTGACCCAGCGATAGAGAAGGCCATTTCTGACGAATCTACTGCGTGGTGTGAACCATCAATGAGTTTTACGGAGACATCAACAACAGGATAGCCAGCGAGGACACCGGTATTCATGGCATTTTCAATGCCTTTCTGGACGGCGGGGATGTATTCCTGTGGAATAACACCGCCTTTAGTTCCGTCAATGAATTCAAAACCGGTACCTTTCTCAAGAGGTTCAACTTCAATGACGACATGGCCGAATTGTCCTCTACCGCCGGATTGACGTACAAATCTACCCTCAGCCTTGACCGCTTTGCGAATCGTTTCGCGATAGGCGACCTCCGGGTTCCCGACATTCGCTGAAACATTAAACTCTCGGACGAGTCTATCAACGATGATTTCGAGGTGAAGTTCACCCATACCTGACAGGAGTGTCTGTCCGGTTTCTTGATCTTGATGGACTTTAAAGGTTGGGTCTTCTTCAGCGAGTTTAGAGAGGGCGAGGTTGAGTTTGTCAATGTCAGATTGTGTGCGGGGTTCGATTGCGATGGCCATTACCGGGAGCGGGAACACCATAGTTTCTAAAGTGATATGCGCCTTCGGATCACAAAGTGTATCGCCTGTTGAGAGGTCCTTTAAGCCGATAGCTGCGGCAATGTCGCCTGCATAAACAACTTGCAGTTCTTCGCGTTTGTTGGCATGCATCTGCATCAAACGTCCAATGCGTTCATGTTTTCTGGTTTTACTGTTATAGACCGTATCGCCTTTCTTGAGGACACCCGAGTAGACCCGTAGATAGGTGAGTTTACCAACGTGCGGATCTGTCATGATTTTGAATGCCAATGCACAGAAAGGTTCGTTCTCACTCGGCCTCCGCGTTTCATCTTCCTCAGTTTTAGGATCAAAGCCCACTATGGGTGGCACGTCAGTCGGTGCAGGCAAGTAGGAAACGATTGCGTCTAAGAGCGGTTGTACACCTTTATTTTTTAGAGCAGTTCCGCAGAGGACAGGGACAACTTTTCCAGCGGTTACAGCGTTACGGAGTCCTATTTTAATTTTTTCGGGTGAAATTTCAACGCCGTCTAAGTATTTGAGCAGGAGTTCTTCATCAGAATCGGCGATAGCCTCTAACATCCGATCGCGATATGTGTTTGCCATCTCCTCCATTTCTTTAGGGATGTCCGTCTCTTGAATAACAGTGCCGTCGCTGCCGGCATCTGTTCCGACATTCCAAATCTGACCTTTCATGGAGATGAGGTCAACAATGCCTGTGAATTGTTCTGCTGAACCGATAGGCAGCTGCACTGGGATAGCTGGTGCGCCGAGGCGTTCTTCCATCATCTCCACGGTGCGGAAGAAATCGGCTCCGGTTCGATCCATTTTGTTGACGAATGCGATTCGCGGTATGTCGTATTTGTCAGCTTGTCTCCAAACAGTTTCGGATTGAGGTTCAACGCCGCCGACTGCGCAGAAGACTGCGACTGCACCGTCAAGTACGCGAAGTGAACGTTCGACTTCAACGGTAAAGTCAATATGCCCCGGTGTATCAATAATATTAATATGGTGTTTTTTCCAGTGACAAGTCGTTGCGGCAGCAGTAATCGTGATCCCGCGTTCCTGCTCTTGCACCATCCAGTCCATAGCGGTGGTGCCGTCGTCTACGTCACCGATGCGATAAACTCTACCGGTATAATACAGAATCCGTTCGGTTACGGTAGTTTTGCCGGCATCAATGTGTGCCATGATGCCGATATTCCGCATGTGGGGCAATTCTAAACGTTGTGGGGCGCTGTTTTTTGTATCGGCCACGGTTGAGTGACTCCTTTTATACTTTACCTTTCGGTGCTAAGCCGAGCGAATATCTTTACCATCGGTAATGTGCGAAAGCTCGGTTAGCTTCTGCCATTCGATGCTGATCCTGTTTCCTACGGATTGCGCCGCCCTCGTTCTGCGAGGCTTCAAGTATTTCACCTGCGAGGCGTTCTGCCATCCGTCTTTCGCCGCGTGCGCGAGCGGATTGGATAATCCAACTGAATGCCAAGCGTTGTTTGCGTTCCGCTTTTACATCAACCGGGACCTGGTAAGTTTGGCTGCCGACACGTCTGGGTCGAATTTCGAGTACCGGTTTGACGTTATTGATCGCTTGACGGAACACGGCGAAGCCCTCTTCATTTGTTCGCTCTTCTATGATCTTAAAGCTCTCATATAAGATGGATTGGGCAGTGCTTTTCTTGCCATCCAACATGAGACTATTAATAAACTTTGATACGAGTTTACTGTTATAAGTTGCATCAGGGTTGACATCGCGTTTGCTAATATTTCCACGTCTCGGCATCTCATATTCCTCCGTTGTTTAGTCGGGTTTTCGGGCACCGTATTTTGAACGGCCCTGGCGGCGGTTTTCGACACCCGCGGTATCCAACTGTCCACGGACGATGTGGTAACGGACGTTAGAGAGGTCTTTCACTCTCCCACCGCGCACCAAAACGACCGAGTGTTCTTGCAAATTGTGATCAATCCCTGGAATGTAACAGGTCGCTTCGTAACCGGTGGTGAAGCGCACCCGGGCGACTTTACGCAACGCCGAGTTCGGTTTTTTCGGCGTTATCGTTTTCACCTGTAGACAAATCCCGCGCCGCTGCGGACATTCCTCAAGCACCGGCGATTTCGTTTTTTTCCGAGACTTTTTACGCGGTTTTTTGATGAGCTGGTTAATTGTAGGCATTTCATCCTCCGGAGTAAAGTCTATAAGAGCTTTTGGCGATAAGGGCTTTTGGCATTAAAAAAAGCCCGCGCGGGGCATTACAACTTCAGCAGAACAAATTAACGTGGAATTTGGGTACGACG
>VYCT01000072.1 GCA_009843785.1 Candidatus Poribacteria bacterium
TACATTAACCTGAAACCATCTCTACCCAGGCCCGGTAGGTTCGGTTTCCTAACCGCACCATAGGTGTCAATTTAGTGGATTTTCAGCAGCCTCGTGAAGTCCCGTAGGTTGGGTTGAACGGTGGTGAGAAGTCGGATGTTGGTAGGCCAAACACACCTGAAAGCTAATATCCTACTATATCTACCTATGAACGTAGTGAAACCCAACTTTACCCTGTCAGGATCTCGGAACCTTCACAGCGAAAGCGTTGGGTTTCACTCGATTTCTGGTAGCTGTTGCGTTTCTGGCGCAAGTTGTGTTTTTCTCTGATTCAGCGGGTTTCGGTGGCATCCGTTCAACCCAACCTACGATGTTCCGATGCGGTTTCTCTAAAATTGACACTTATGGTTCGGTTTTCTAACCGCACCTACCGTCTCGGAATAGGTGTAATTCCTCGATTTTGCGTAAGTCCTGATATTGATAAACGTCCATACGCAACGCTAAAATTTTCTTTGAGGAACGATTTTAAATCTAAATAATTGAAAGGAAATACTAATGTCAACAGCTTCTACAAGTACGCAACAACACCGAGAAATGGCGACCGAAGAAGGACCTGTCGCTGTCGCGATCGTCACCGTCAGTGACACCCGCACGCCGGAAACAGACAAAAACGCTGCGTTTCTACGTGAGCAACTCGCCGCAGACGGAAACAGCGTCACTGCCTACCAAATCATAAAAGACGAACCCGACCAAGTCGCAGCAGTATTAGATAAAATGGCAGAAAGCGATGCACAAGTCATCCTGTTCAACGGTGGTACGGGTATCGCCCCGCGCGACACTACGTTCGATATTCTGAATCGCAAATTGGAAAAAACGCTCCCCGGATTTGGAGAGCTCTTTCGGATGTTCAGTTATGATCAAGTCGGTGCAGCGGCGATGCTATCGCGCGCAACGGCGGGTGTCTATCGCGGGAAGGTCGTTATCTCTACACCCGGATCAACCGCGGCTGTACAACTCGCATGGGAAAAATTGATCGGCCCCGAATTACAACATCTCGCATGGGAAGTCGGACGGTAGTTTTGGCTGTCAGCCATCGGCTGTCAGTCGTCAGTAAAAAGAGTTTCTGATTAAATCAAATACTTCTTTGCTGATGGCTGATGGCTGATTGCCGACGGCTAATTACAAAACCTCGCGCGTAAAGGTGTATACGTGCCGCAACCACGATGCATAATAAAACCCGTTTGCATAACAGAAATAGAGCAACTTCAACCCAACGATACTGATTAAACAAGCAGTCAACACCGCGAGAAGACCAAAATCCCACACCCCCATCTTCAGCGTCCGTAGCGAAGTACGTTGCGCCGCCGTCTCCGGTGAGAACCCCCGACTCTCAACCGATTCACCGAGATGCGTCGCGTGCCGAATATTCCCCGCCAAGATAGGGCGAAAACTGTTGATCACACCGCGACACGTAGCGAGGATATTGAGCCGGAAATAGCGGAACCCTCTTAACCGCTGCGACCGAAACACAGCCGATGCTTCATTCGCAACAACCGGAATAAAATGTAACGCCGTTGTCACCATAAAAGCAAGCGTTGCAGGCACCCGTAACTGCGCCAACGCGAGCAGCAGGTCCCGGGGTTGTGTTGTCCAGACGATGAAACACCCGATGGCGAGCGTCGTGTTGAATCGGAGCGATTGGATAATCCCGTGAAACAACCCCTCCCGATAGACCCGGATCCCACCTGTCATCTTCCCGATAAGCGGAAATTCCGGTGGCACGAGCGTAAATAGCGCGGTGCGTGGAAATTCGTTATAGAAGATCGCTTGACTATAAATGAGTCCCCACGTTGAAAAAAAAAGGAAAGCGCAAAGCAAACCGATCTGCCGCCACGTCGGTCCCGACAGCGCGATCAGGGTGAGGCTACCGAGAAAACAGACGAGCAATGCCGTCGCGCTATCCAGTAGAATGACGAGACAGCCAGCGATAAGCATCGTCAGGATTTTTGTGCGGGGTTCAAGTATCGTAGTGTGCATTGTGTGATCCTTTTGCCATCCGAAACTTCAGACGAGTATAGCAGATTTGTGGTGTGGTTGGCAATCAAATGTTGTGGTTTTCAGTTGTCATTAGAATCGGTTGTGTCAAAGAAGTCGAGATTTGGAAATCCCTCTTACAGGAAAAGCGAAAGGGTCGGTAATGTTTGACAAGCACTTTCAACGATGCTATAAAGCAATTCACGACTACTACGCCACACTTGTAGCATTGCTGACCCCTTAATACCCAATCGGGATATCTTCCTCAGACAACCAGAGACCGAATAAATGTGTAAGTCCGGGATCATACTTTTTGAAAGTATCCCGCGTTTCAAATTCCTTACCTACACCCACGTAATACCACATCCGGACACCGTCCGCCCAATATTCGCGCACTGGAGAGAATTCCCGCTTCCAATTGTCTTGAGAAAAATATTTGTCTGCCCACAATCCGCGTTTCATCGCCGCATTGTAAGCACGATTTAAGGATGGATCAAATTCCGGGTCCATCTTGGCGACAACAGCATGTATCGCATGCGCGAACTCGTGAACAAAGGTCTCCATGTTCGGTTTCTTTCTCTTTTGAATAACAGATGCAAAGCGACCTGGGAATCCTAAATATCCTTGGGGTGTCAGAGCGAGTCCACTAAGTTTCGACGTGCGCTCATCCCAGCCTATAGCTTCGGTGACGCTTTCTCCGGGCGCAACAAGGACAAATTCATAGCCTGATAATTGGCTAAGGATTTCTGGGCGTTTGGAGGTGATTGTCAAAACAATCTCTTTCGCCGCGTAAAAAGCGTTATCGTTTACTTTACCAGAACCTGTGATTGTCATCTCCGCAACATCAAGATACTTGATGACTTGAATTTCATCTTTCGCTTCCGGGACATTTCGGGTTCGCATGCTTGGGAGGCCTTTTTGGTTAACTTGTGCTATCT
>VYCT01000098.1 GCA_009843785.1 Candidatus Poribacteria bacterium
TCTTAGAACCACCCTCTACATACACCACACAAAAAACTTGTGGGTAACAGTAAGCTTCCCAGTAACGGGTGGGGACCCCGGTTGCAAACCGGACCTACCAGCTATAAATCCCATAAATCATAGTTCAGATGAAGTTTGGCAATTAAATTCAAGAGGAACCGAGTTTTTCAAAAGACTCGGTTCCTCTTCTGGTGTTACTTGAGGATAAGCATTTTGCGCGTGGCAGAAAAATCGCCTGCGGTTAGGGTGTAGAAGTAAATTCCACTCGCGACCCTGTCGCCAACCTCATTTCTGCCGTTCCAGTAGATTGCTTTTGACCGGCTTTCGTAAACTGAGGCGGTCTGGTGTCCGACGTTGAGTCTGCGGACGACCCGCCCGCGCGAGTCGTAGATGGTCAATGTGACGAAAGCATCTTCTGCCAACCGATAGGGTATCCACGTTTCCGGGTTAAACGGGTTAGGATAGTTCGGCAGCAATTGGGTCTCTTTCGGAACCAATACAGCAAGGAGCTGCTCTAAGAAGCGGATGCCGCTTTGGAATTTCGGATCCGTGAGAGTTAATCCGTGTGCTTGGGTCAGCCACCTTTGCACATCAGCAGCGGTGAATGTTGCAAGTGCCGCGGGATGTAGAGATGGTGCTGCCTGTGCTTGGCCGAGGGCACCTGCGACGAGTATCAAGTCCTGGACGTTGACAAAACCATCACCGTTAACATCTGCGGCATTGGGTCCGGATTGCCCGAGGCGTCCGGCAACCATTACGAGATCCGAGATATCCACGACCCCGTCCTTGTTGACATCATATTCGATGAACTGTGTAGAAATTTCGTTGATGACGATGCCGATCCCGGGGGTGCTGATGTCGCTTCTATGCCCATAGTAGGTGCGTTGCTCGTCAGTTAAATTCGCGTCCGCTGCGGTAGTCCAAGAAGCGGCTTCGGTGCCGTCAAGAGGCGTGCTATTAACATAGTGACGAATCAACGAGGTTCGATTGCCTGCTCTTGTCCTACCTCTATTCTGGTCATAAGGCAACCTCCATTGCTGGACATCGCCCTCAAAATTTCCTGCTTCGTCGACCAAGTTTCCATCAGCATCGATGAGTTGTATATAGAAGCCTTCTACACTCAGCCAGGTTGTCCAGAAACCGATCGGTAAAGGTGTTCGCCAGTCAAGTTCATAAATCTGATCTTTCGCGAGGTTCTTTGAGTTTGAATCGCTTGATCCAACTACCAGCACGACCTCATTCGGCCAAATTCTTGGTGCATCGTCCCAGAAATCGTCCTTAAAGGTGAACGTTGCATTTACGGGTCCGGTCAATTCTGGTGACTTTACATTCCGAATGACCATTTTCCATCCTGCCAGATTGATGATGTCCGGTCCAGCGTTGTTTAATTCAATCCATTGGACGGGTGTGAAACTCCTTTCCGAACCATACATAATTTCACTAATGCTGACGACACTCTCTATCCCGTCAGGTCGAGGAGATGTGTCCACAGTCGGTGGTGCTTCGTTTACGTCAAGGATGGTAATAGCAACCGTGATGACATCGGTGCGCCCGCCATCGGAAACGGTGACAGTTACCGTGTAGGTGTTCTTTCTTTCAAAGTCGAGTGGTGCCTTGGTTTTCAGCTGCCCGGTGGTGCTAACGATGGTAAAAGAGATCGCATTTAGGCCGCCAAGCGTGTAGGTCAAGGTATCGTCATCTTTATCCGTAGCAGAGACGGGGCTGCCGATGTTTTGACCGGCGGGTGTGTTCTCTTTGACAAAACGCGTCGTGCGATTCCCCGCAAAAGCAGGCGCGCTGCCTTCATCTACGTCAATGATTGTGATCGTAACCCTGATGGTGTCAGTGAGAATGCCGTCAGAGGCTCTTACGGTCACCGAATAGGAATTCTTGGTTTCGTAGTCAAGGGGGGCTTGTGTTTTCAGTTGCCCAGTGGTGCTGTCTATTTCAAACGCTGCTGCATCCGTGCCCCTGAGGGTATAGGTCAAGGTATCACCGTCGTCAGTATCTTTAGCAGAGACTGCTTCCCCAATATGTACACCCGCGGGTGTGTTTTCGGGTATAGCGCGCGTTGTGCTGCTGCCTCCTGCGAAAACGGGTGGGGTGTTTTCATCAATGTCAGTAATCTTGATAGCGACACTGATAGTGTCCGTGAGAGTGCCATCGGAGGCGATGACGGTGACAGCATAAGCGTTCTTTTCTTCATAATTGAGCGGTGCACTGGTTTTCAGTTGCCCAGTGGTGCTGACGATACCGAACGACGATGCATCCGTGCCATCAATCGAATAGGTTAGGGTATCGCCATCGGCATCTGTAGCAGCAACGGGTGCGCCGATGTTTCTGCCGGCCGGTGTGTTTTCGGGTATGGATCGCTCCGTGCTGCTACTCGCGAAGACCGGCGCGCGGTTTTCTGCTACGTCAGTGACATTGATAGCAACGCCGATGGTGTCTGTGAGCGTGCCATCAGAGACGATGACAGCCACCGAATAGACGTTCTTTTGTTCATAATCAAGCGGTGCGCGCGTTTGCAGCTGCCCAGTCGTGCTGACGATGCCAAAGGCTGCTGCGTCTGCACCACTCAGGGTGTAGGTTAAGACATCCTCATCTTCGTCGGTGGCAGTGACGGGTGCGCCGATGTTTCTGCCGGCGGGTGTGTTCTCCGGTATGGATCGCTCCGTAGCAGTGCCTTCAATGAACTCCGGGGCGTGCGCTGTAGGTGTTTCGTTTACGTCCGTGACGTTGATAGCGACGCCGATAGAGGCTGTCCCGCCATTGCCATCAGAGACGAGGACAGCCACCGAGTAGACGTTCTTCTGTTCATAGTCGAGGGGTGCGCGTGTGCGTAACTGTCCAGTTGCGCTGACGATGCCAAAGGACGCTGCATCTACACCACTAAGACTGTAAGTTAAGACATCTTCATCAAGGTCAGTAGCGGTGACGGG
>VYCT01000101.1 GCA_009843785.1 Candidatus Poribacteria bacterium
CTGGGTAGAGATGGTTTCAGGTTAATGTAATATAAACTTTTAGAAATGGTATGATTTAGGAGATTACTTCCATAGGCTAAAGTTGATGGAGGGCGACCCTGTTATGAGGTAACAGGATCGCCGGAAACTACGTGTCAATAGTTTGAATCAATTCTTGTATCACCAAGGTTATGATCCAACGCATTTGTATACCCACGTCCCATCACAGGTGCCATTGTCCAGTGACCCATCACACTGAAGGACACAAGATTCCCCTGGATCGCAGTCATAATCAGTGTAGCACTCATGACCTTCAGCATAAGCGGAAGGGGAAAGCACGGATTGAACTAACAACAGGCTTCCACTTGCTATACCTAATACCATCGGTGTTTTGAGACCGACACGTCCCTCTTCAGATTTCAGGAAGTGATTAATTTTACCAAAAATCTTAGCATTCATTTGGATTTCCTCCTTTCTGCCGATGCTCCATCTCGGCGAGATTGGTTTCCTGACCATCACGGCTCGGAAACCCATTTCCAGCATCGATAATTGTATCAGAGGTCGGAGCAGAGCCTGCGCGCTGGAAATGCTTGAAAACCGAAGCAACTTCAGCAGGTGTGTGATGTTCAGACAACACTTCTGCCAGTGCGGTTTCAAGGTGTTCATACCTACCTGTCCCGTGTCGATAAGCACAGGTGGCTATCGTCCCGGTCCCAGGGTCATATCGACGACAGAAAATCGATGGAAATAGGGATTTCGTTTTCCTGGAAAGATGCTTTTTTCTTTCAGGTCTCGCTTCAAACAACTGCGCGATCCTCTCTGCCATTTTCTCCCAAGTAAATCGTTGCGTCACCGCTTTCGCAGCATCTTCAAATGCCGCACGTGCACTACAAGGTGCTAATAAACCGTTTATCGTTTCTGACAGATGCCGCATCGGCACTCGGAAATTACCAAAACTATCCGATTCCGATTCTACAGCAACCCCGGCACCCGCAACTTCTGTTGGCATCCCATATTTCGTCATCACAACACAAGCCGTTCCATACGCCATCGCCTCGGAAACAACCGAGAGCGGTGTTCCGGGAACCGCTGGGAAACAGACAAGGTCCAGTGCCTGAAAAAATAGGGGTAAAATCGTTCGGCTCTTCTCATTGTTAACACTGAAAGCGACTACATTCTTTGGCAGCTGTCGCGCGTGTCGTGCTAACATCGCATCATAAACAAAAATAGCAAGGTGTGGGTTAGATTGCGCGAACTCAGCAATCCACGCCGCGCCACGATTCGGTTCAAACCCAGATATCAATCCTATAACCGGTTGTTTAGCGAAGATCGGATTGTCAAAAATCGCAGCCGTGTGCCGTTTCGCCAACGCCTTATCCGCTAACGGTTCGGAAACCACGTCTATGCCATCAGGGATAACACACACCTTTTCTCCCGGAATACCCAGTTCACCAAGCCACGCCTTCATCCACGATGACTTAACAACCAATGTATCTTTCGCATCTTGGAAAGCATTCAGCGTCAGAAGCGTCTCAAGCATACGCCCTTGTAAGCCTTGAAAACCCTCTATACAGTGCACAATTGGGATATCGGGGACCTGATAGAAGAACATATCACTCAAAAGAAATTGCGACAGGAGGAGAATACCGGTGTAACCATCCGCTGCATACCACGCTGGCGAAAAAGTATTGTCATCTGTAACTTCTATATGCCGAACACCGATCTCACCCAAATCTATATCATTTTCCGGTCCGTCTTCAGAAAAGGTCCACGTCTCTAACTCGGCATACTTTGTCAGGTGCGTTAGGAGTTGATACCGCTTCAAATTCGCAGCGTGGTCCAACGCCGATTTCTCCTGTGCAAAATCGAACGGAACCAACAACTTCGGATGCGTATTACCGCCCGCACCAACTCCGTGGTCGGCTTCAACGGTTGGGTACAGAAGTGAACCCTGTCTGCCAAGTCGCTCCAAACGCTCAATCCCATCAAAGATAGATGCCACCTTGTATTTCTGCTTCAGCTCCTCTACGATCTGATACCGTGTCTGTGATTCATAACGCGAAAGGATTTCCCATTCCACGACGTTTACTTCAATGATGTCGCTTGTCTCAAGATCGGCTACATACTTGCGATCATCCTGTTCAAATTTGTAATGGCGTTTTAATCGGTAACGCCTTTGAGATACCATAATTTCACTCCTTAGTAATGGCTATCGGTTATCGGTTATCGGTTATCGGTTGTCAGTTAATGTCTTGTGGCGGCTACGGATACAGCAACCACCACAAAATCTCTTAACTGGAAACTAAAACTCATTAATCATCAGGGCTGTTTAGTTTTAGATAAATTATCGGATTCTCTAAATGTTTGATTTTTCCTTTTCAGTCCCAGTTCGGTTAGGAAACCGAACCATAGGGGTCAATTTAGCGATTTTTCATGGCGTTTTAGGCACTGTAGATATAAACATGCCACCCTTACAGGGTTGGATTCTATTGTTGAACGTTTTTCTATAAACATAACGTCCCTACGGGACTGAAGAGGGTTTTGAAGTCTTCAAGGTTTTCGCGTAGGATCCGGTTCGGTTCCAAACCGAACCTACCGGGCCTGGGTCTGAGACGGTTGTTGTTTCTAAAATTGACGCTTATGGTGCGGTTAGGAAACCGAACCATAGGTGTCAATTTAGGGATATTTTACGATATTTGGCGCGACCCGATCATAGATGCCGCCCCTATGGGGCTTGGGTTTTTCCTTGATCCGCGTTTCTACACAGATGCCGTTCCTACGGAACTCAAGATGATTTTGAAGTCATCAAGGTTTCCGCGTCGTATCCGGTTCGGTTAGGAAACCGAACCTACCGGCCTGGGGACCGTGGCGGTCGTTTTTTCTAAAATTGACACTTATGGTGCGGTTCCAAACCGCACCATAGGTGTCAATTTAGGGGT
>VYCT01000064.1 GCA_009843785.1 Candidatus Poribacteria bacterium
GTTTAACGCACTTTTTAACAACTTTTTGCAAGTCCAAAACGACTAATTCCGTTATCAGAAGCGACAGTCTTTGAAGGTACACTCAACGCCAGTGTTTTTCACCCGCGCGAAATTTTTCGATTCGCAATTGAGGAATCCGCGAACTCAATCGTCCTCGTCCATAATCATCCGTCTGGCGACCCGCAACCGAGTCAGGAAGACATCCGTGCGACCAAACAATTGATCGAGGCTGGCAACCAAATCGGGATTAAAGTATTAGATCATATCGTCATCGGGGACGGAATCTTTGTGAGTCTAAAGGAAGAGGGTTTCATTTGAAGGGTTCACTTTGCGCCTCGTTGCCGAAGCACTTCATAGAGTAGCACACCGGCTGCAACTGAAACGTTGAGCGACGCAATTTTTCCGAACATCGGTAGATGCACGAGATAGTCACACTTCTCTTTGACGAGCCGTCGGATGCCTGTCCCCTCGCTGCCTAACACGAGACATAATGGGCCGTTAAAATCTGCATCGGTGTATAGCAGTGACGCATCCCCGGTAGCACCTGCGACCCAGATGCCTGCTTTTTTAAGTGTGTCTATGGTGCGTGCGAGGTTCGTTACTTTGACAATAGGGATATAGGCAGACGCGCCTGCTGATGCTTTGTGGACCGCGGCTGTGATACCGACAGCACGGTTCTTTGGAATAATAATAGCGTCGGCATTCGCAGCGTCGGCAGTTCGGAGGATCGCCCCGAGATTCCTCGGATCCTGAACCCCGTCTAACATCACCAACAGCGCATCGCGCGCACCGTGTTGCACCTTCGCGAGTACTGATGACAGATCACTATAATGTGGGGTACGCACAACAGCAATAACACCTTGATGTGGCACGGAGGGTTCAAGTCTATCTAATTCGCGCCGCGTGCAGTGTTCTATGGGGATACCTGCCCGTTCCGCCATTGTGATAATTTGGTGGATGCGCGAGTGCGTGTTCCCTTCAGCAATACAGATTTTTTCTACATCTTGAGACTCACGCTGTAGGCGTTCTATGACTGGGTTTCTGCCAACGATGTATTCAGGCATAGTCAAGTGCAAAAGGGCGGATAGAGTATCCGCCCTTTAAAATTAGGCACCACGGACGAATTTAACATCGGGGCCACGCGGCGTGATTTTGATATCTGGGTCCGCCTCCTGGCATTGGACGCAGGTTATAGCACCAACGTTTGCATTTTCCATCCGCGGCGCGAGTTTCCCCAGTTTAAATACGAAACTTAAAATGTCGGCTGCTGGGATTTTCCCCTCACATCCGCTGCAAGGGATCGCTTCCGCCGACTTGGCTTTCGCTAAAAGTTCTGAAGCTTTCATAATTCCCTCTCGTTTCAAAACAACTCAATTGTCTATAGGAAATAACGTTCCTTCTGCTTATCTGATTCGTATTCTTTGTACGCTTCTTGTGCTGAATCCACTTCGGAGACTTCAGCGATAGGCACATCCCACCAAGATTCGTAGCGCGGGACCTGCTCGTAGTAATCCACATCAATCTTCACAACAGTTGTGTGCGCTGCTTCGCGTGCTTCATGTAAAGCAGCTTTTAGACTCTGCAAAGTCGTCGCTTCAATTACGTTGGCACCGAGGCTCGCGGCATTCGCGGCAAGATCCACCGGCAAAAAATCGCCGGAAAGTTCGCCAGTATCTTCTTCACGGTAGCGGAAACGGGTTGCAAACCCCTGTGCACCCGTCGCCCGAGATAACCCACCGATGCTACTATGCCCTTCATTATTAACCAGCACAATAATCAACTTATAGCCTTCCTGAATGGATGTGATAATTTCCTGTGCTAACATCAGGTAGGAACCGTCCCCTACCATGACATAGACATCACGACTCGGATCTGCCATTTTGATGCCTAACCCACCGGCGACTTCATATCCCATACACGAGTACCCGTATTCCAAATGGTACTGTTTTGGATTGCGGGTACGCCATAATTTATGCAGATCACCGGGTAGGCTGCCCGCAGCACAAACCATGACATCTTCAGGACGTGAGAATTCATTAACCACGCCAATCACTTCGCTTTGGCTCGGTAAGGGACCGTGTCCGAGGTGGTAAAGCCGATCTACCTCTTCCTCCCACTCGGCACGATATTTCTCAATCTGTGCAGCATAAGCCGCGTCAACGCGATAGTCTCCTACAGCGGTAGTGAGTTCTGCAAGCGTGACACGTGCGTCCGCAACGAGGGGTAGCGCAGCATGCTTATAGGCATCAAATTCAGCGACATTGATATTGATAAAACGGACATTCGGGTTCTGGAAAGCCGTTTTGGAAGCAGTCGTAAAATCACTTAAGCGCGTGCCAATTGCGATAACCAGGTCTGCTTCTCGTGCGGTGATATTCGCACCCGGTGTCCCGGTCGCGCCTATTGCGCCGAGATTCTGTGGATGATTATACGGTAATGACCCCTTACCTGCAAAGGTTTCACCAACAGGGATACCTGTCTGCTCTACAAATTGCGCGAGTTGCGTTGTGGCTTCGCTATAGATCACGCCACCCCCCGCGATAATTAAGGGGCGTTCACTCTCACGGATCCATGCCGTTGCTCGACGCAACAGCCCTTCGTCTGCACGCGGACGCGAGATGGTATAGACGCGTTTCTCAAAGAGCTGTGCGGGGTAATCGTACGCCTCGGCTTGAACATCTTGCGGGAGTGATAGCGTTACGGTCCCTGTTTCCGCTTGCGATGTTAGCACCCGCATCGCCTCTGGTAACGCCGTGATGATCTGTTCAGGACGGTTAATGCGGTCCCAATAGCGTGAAATCGGTTTGAAACAATCGTTCACCGAATAATCTTGTGAATTCGGGGACTCCAACTGCTGTAAAACTGGAGCGACTAACCGGGTCGAAAAGATGTCTCCCGGTAATAAAAGCACAGGTAATCGGTTAATTGTCGCGCCCGCTGCACCTGTAATCATATTCGTCGCGCCCGGTCCGATAGAGGATGTGCAAGCAAAGGTGCGCAAACGGTTGTTCATCTTGGTAAATGCAGCAGCGGTATGCACCATGGACTGTTCATTCCGGGTCTGATAGAAACGAAAAGTATCCGCGTACTGGTGCAACGCTTGCCCAATCCCGGCAACATTGCCATGACCGAAGATACCGAACATTCCAGCGAAGAACTGGATTTCGTTGCCGTCTCTTTCAACGTATTGTTGTTGAAGAAATTGAACGATGGCTTGTCCCATCGTGAGTTTTCGTATTTCCATAAAAATTACTCCGCATTTTCAGATTGTCCAAACTTTAGTATAATCATGTTACCAGCCGCCGCGTTTGGCGACAAATTCATCAACTTCGGGCATTGTTGGCATAAAGTTCGCGCACCCGTGCCGTGTTACGACAATCGCGCCCGTTGCATTGCCAAGGCGGGCAGACTTTTCCCAACTCCAACCGCTGAGGTTACCGTAAATGAAACCGCTCGCGAAAGCATCCCCAGCACCGAGGGTATTGTAGACTTCAACAGGAAAGGGTGCGCCGTGAATGACTTCACCCCTCACGAGATGGACATCTGCGCCTTCAATACCCCGTTTCACTATGAGTGCATCTGGCCCAGCACCCAAAAGCGTTTCAATCGCAACCGTCATATCTCCCTCAATTGTAGGATTGGAAATTTGGGAGTGCTCAATCGTGAGTTGTGAAAGGTCTGTAAGTGTGGCGGCTTTGATCTCCTCTTCCGTGCCGATAGCAATATCAATATAACGTAACGCGGAGCGGACAACAACCCCGAATGCTCTCGGATCATGCCACTGATCTGCGCGAAAATCGAGGTCTAAAAAGACGTGGCAACCGATGGATTGTGCCATCTCAGCAGCATAAAGCGTAGCACTGCGGCTCGGTTCTTTGCTCAAGCCCGTACCGGATATCAGCACAGCCCGACTTTCAGCGATTGGCGCAGCGAGCACATCGTCAATAGTAAGTTCAATGTCCGCACAGTTATCCCGATAATAGATGAGTGGAAACCGGTCTGGCGGTTCAATACCGAGTACAACAGCACTCGTTCGGTGTTTAGGCTTGTAAGGGATAAACTCCGTTTCTACGCCTTCGTTCTTCAAAAACTTGAGCAGGAACTCCCCAACCGGATCTTCGCCGATAGCCGTTAACAAGGCAGCTTGAAGCCCAAGCCGCTGAACGCCAACGCTGATGTTGGTAGGACACCCGCCGACGAAAGCACCGAAACTTTTAATATCCGGAAACGCGGCACCGATGTCATTCGCGTAGAGATCTAAAGAGCTCCGTCCAATTGTGAGAATATCGTAGGATTTCATTTTGAATTCGCCGCGTTTTTGAATTTTTGATGCTCCTCAGCAAATTTACGGGTTATGAGGAAGGCATCATTTCCGCATGCAATGAGTTGAACGCCCAAATTCAACCACTGTTCACCGCTCTCAAAGTCGTTGACATAACACCCCAAAGCGATATCGTGCGTCTGTGTAAGTCTGATAATTTGTTTTATAGCGTCTAAAAGTAGCGGGTGGTCGAGTTCGCCGGAGATGCCCATAGATGTTGATAGATCATAGGGCCCGATGAATACAACATCTAATTCGCCAGTGGTGAGGATGTCATTTAGGTTTTCGACAGCTTTGACGGTTTCGATTTGCCCGATAGTGAGAATGTTCTGATTCGCGTTGCGGACGTATTCTCGGGTATCAAGTTTTGTGAAATCTCCATAATCGGTGTGTCCGATTCCGAATGCAACGCCTCGGTCGCCTTCGGGTGCGTATTTTGTCCACTGTTTTATTTTTTCGATATCTTCGCGGGATTCCACCCGCGGAACCATCACGCCAGTTGCGCCAGCGTCAAGCACCCGAGAGATAAAATGACGTTCAAGTGCAGGCACCCGAACGATACAAGGAAGATTCGCGCCCCGCGCGTTCCGAATGATGCGTCCAACGGTTTCTATGGAAAAGGAACTGTGTTCCAAGTCTGCGATCATAAAATCTGCGCCAGCACTTGCGAGGAGCGTTGCAATCGCGGAACCACCAAATTCCAGTACAAAAGTCCCAACGAGTACCTCTCCACGTTTTAAAGATGTTTTCACCAAATCTTCGGGCAGGAAGCCTCGCCTTTTAAGGCGGGGAGGAATGCCCGCTCCTGTGCTCCTGTGTTTTTTCTTGACATATTTTGTCAAAAATGTTATTTTTTTTCCAAAGGCAAGTCGGAAGTGTCTGCCTTATGGGACACGTTGATTATATCCGTGTTCAAGTAACTCGAAGACGTTAGGACGCTCGTTCTACTTCCGAAGTCGGAAGTGTCTGAGGTTCTGTATGGAGAGCGTGAAGTAATCTCTCTAAACCCTTGCTTGAGGGGTGCGGTGGCATACAGGTAAAGTTACGAGCCAAGACCGCAGAACATAAACTGCTGAGAATGACGGGGCAACTTCTTTACAAGCCCCTGACTTTAGTCAGCGGGTACTTGATGTCAGACAGTCCCTTCAATCGACAACCGGGATTTCCGAAATCAATTTTTGTGCTTCGCTCACCATTTTTGTGGGTGTAGACATTTTTTCACCGATTGCCAAGATCAACATGTAAAAGTCATAAGCGGTTTGTAATTCGTTATTGAGATGCGCACTTTCAGCAGCGTTGAAATAACAGACAGTTGCCATTCTGTGGCACTCCTCAACGAGCGTGGGCATATTCACATAGCCGTGGTTGTAGGCGGAAAGGATATAAGATTTCCCTGCTTCTTCCCATGAACGCTGGAGTTCAAATTGCCGTGCGAGGCGTGTGTAGTAGACGGCACCCTTTTTAGCATTTCTTCTCGCGAGGCGCTGCTTCTCGGCGACCGTGTAAGCGAACCGAGCGCGCGTGTAGCAGTTGGCAACGAGTTCTAATTCATCTTCCTTAACAAAATTGCCCGCCTGTTTTTGGTAGAACTTGCCTAATTTATTATAGAGTGCGAGCCACTGCCGGGTGCGGCCCTGTTGTTCAAAAATCTGAATTTGTTGGAAGATACGCAGTGCCTTTGCTTCATGCGGATACTGGATATCACTATGAACTTGGTCAAGTAGGTATTCCGGTGATGCTTCCTCAATTACGTGTCGATAGCTGCCGGATGCCTTGACACGAGGTTGTATCGGTGTTACACCCATCGGTTCTTCGGTCTCTACTTTTTGATGAGCAAGCCATGTCCGGAGATCAATACTTTCACTGTCCGGCAATTTCTGAATGAGTGAGACGACCTCGTCTACAGTCGGGTTCGCCGAGAGGGGTACATTTATTGTATTAAGCGTATGAAACAAATTATCAACAATTTTGCTGAGTCCCTGATCATCAATACAAAGGCGGCTTGCGTTGTGAAGTTCAGCCAAGACACTCGGATAGTCTTGATTCTCCGCGTGGCGGACAGCCCGCGTATAATGCCTTTCGACTTGCGCTAACAGTTTTTCGCGTTTAGTATTTTCCTCTTTTTGTCGCCGCTGGAAAAACAGATTTTGATTCATCCGTTCAGCGTCTGCAAGCGACAGCCGGAACGTTATCCGATAACGTTCTAGTGCTTCTGCTAATCTTGGGTGGCTTGAATTGGCACTTGCATCAATCAGTTCCGAAGCCTGTTTGACGTACTCATCTTGCCGGATGCGATCCAGTTCTTCGTACATCTCAGTAGCACTTTGATGGCGTTCTGAGAGCTGCCGATGGAGTGCTTTAAGTAAAAAGTTGCGGAGGACTTCCGGGCATCTGTCAATTTCTTCTATTTCTCCGGCAGCTTTCTTTTTATCCATCTCCTTATTTTCACCGGAGAACGGAAAGCGCCCGGTTACGGCTTGATAGAGGATAAGTGCTGTGGAGTAAAGGTCCGCTCGATAGTCATAAGAACCATAGGTCTGCTCGGGTGCCATGTACCGTCGCGTACCTGCCATAGTTTCAGCGAATTCAGTTGTCTCACCAAAGATACGGGCGATGCTGAAGTCGGCAACTTTTGCCTCCTTTTCAGTCGTGAGCAAGATATTTTGTGGCTTGATGTCGCGGTGCATAATCTTATGAACATGTGCAGCCTGCAGCCCGCGACAAATATCCAAACCGATGTTGAGTGCATCCGTTAGCACGAGTGCCCCTTCCTGCATCAGCTCGTGAAGGCTTTTCCCTTCAACATACTCCATGACGATCCACGCGACGTAGTCGTCTTCGCCGGGTTCAACGGTATGAATGGAGACGATGTTCGGATGCCCCCAAATTTTCGACATCGCTTGAAATTCGTTTAGCAAAAACTTCATTCGGCTTGCAGGATAGGCGGTTTTTGCTAAGGCTTTAAGGGCAACAATTCGGTTTGTCATCTCCTCGCGGGCGCGAAAAACTGAGGAGAAACCTCCTGAACTGAGAAATTCAAGCAATCTATATTTACCTAAGATTAATTGATCAATCTGCATAGCGGTATCTTAGAAGCGAACAGTTTACAATCCTTGGTAACAAGATTAACAAAATTAACACGAATTGTCAACACAAAAACACATTTCCAGCGGGTTTAAGCGCAATTAATGCTCTGAACGGGCGCGTTGGACCGCCTTAACCAGTTTTTCGGCTCTATCTGTGAGTAGGGCAAATTCCCCGGCTTCAATCAATTGATTATTAACGAGTGCGCTACCGACTCCCAAAGCAGTAGCCCCAGCCGTGATAAACTCAGCGGCGTTTTCAGTGTTAATACCGCCAGTTGGGACGAGCGGGATCTGTGGGAGCGGTGCTTTGACATCTTTTATATAGGCGGGCCCGACACCACTCGATGGAAACACTTTGACATAATCCGCTCCGGTTTCCCACGCAGTCAAAATTTCTGTGGGTGTAAAGGCACCCGGGATAACAACTTTGCCGTAGCGGTTACAGGTCTCAATGACATCCGGTTTTGTAACCGGGCTGACGATGAATTCTGCACCTGCGAGCATCACAGCGCGGGCCGTCTCGGCATCCAACACCGATCCGGCACCCACCAAAACGGCATCACCATACGCTGATGAAACATCACTAATGACTTGTAAGGCGTTCGGGGTCGTCATCGTAACTTCAATCACGTTAACGCCACCGGCATGAATTGCTGCCGCTGTCTCAATCAATTCATCCGCACTGTTGGCACGAATAATAGCGACAATGCCACATGTTTCGATCCGTTGCATCTGTTCTAATTTCGTCATAGACTTCCTCAAAATGAGCACCGCCCATCAACCTTCACTCAGGTCTTTGAGGCGCAAGGCACATAGTTTATAGACGATGTCTCAGCAGTAATGATATTTTTGTTGCGATTTGTCTGTCAATATGTTATAATTAAAGGAACGCAGCGAGCAGATTAGAGACTATCGCTAATTCAGTATCCTTAATAGCAATTTTCGGTGCGCACGTGTACCCAAAATTGCTTTGAAAAAAAGAATGGAAGTTGTTCCACTACTCCCTTATTTGATTGGCTTGACAGGTTTACTTGTCCTCTCCGGCTTTTTTTCCGGCTCAGAGACGGCTTTATGCGCACTGACTCAAGTCCAAATTGAGCGGATCCGTATTGAAAAGGGCTCCACGTCCGCAATTGTCAATTTTGTTGACAATCCGCGCAAACTGTTTATTACCGTTCTGCTGGGTAATAACCTTGTCAATGTTGCGTTCGCAATCCTCATGCTCTCGTTTATCGAGCAGCTGCTGCCGCAACACCCCGAATCCCTCCGCTTTGTCATCGCCTTAGTCCTCAATGTTTTCCTCATGCTTATTTTTGGTGAGATGACCCCAAAGACTTATGCGATTAAACATGCGGAGTCATTTGCGAAAATAACGGCACCGTTGTTGTGGGTATTTTCCGTTTTCATCGCCCCATTACGGGGCCTTCTGCGCAGAATTATTGACTTCCTCGTCCCGATATTTGGTGGACACCTACCGCCTACCGAACACCTCACAGCAACGGACTTAATAGAAATTCTCAATACTTACCACGAAGAAGCACTCCCGTCTGATGAACGCGAAATCGTGAGTAATATCCTTCAACTGCGTGACATTGAGGCAAGAGAGATAATGGTGCCACGCACCGAAGTCGTCGCAGTCGCGACATCCAACACGATTCAGGCGACCTTAAAGCAAGCCAAAGAATCTGGGTTCTCACGGATTCCAGTTTATCAGGAACAGATTGATAATATCTGTGGTATCTTCTATGTCAAAGATCTCGCGTTGTGGCGACATGCGGATGTCAATTCGCTTACGATTGATGCGTTTCTCGAAAAACGTGACCGGATTTCTGAAGATCCATCCATCCTCTCTCTGATTCGCGCACCTATCTTCGTTCTTGAGACCCGTAAAATCGGGATGTTGTTATTACAACTCACACGCGAAAAGACCAAAACGGCGATCCTCCAAGATGAGTATGGCGGTGTTTCAGGAATTGTTACGACCGAAGACATTATTGAGCAGGTCGTCGGGGATATCGTTGACGAACATGACAGAGATAACGCTTCACCAGACTTTGTCAAACACTCTGAAACCCCCTTATTACTTGAAACTTCCGGACGCATGAGCATCCGGAAACTCAATCAACAATTTGAACTCAAACTCAGTGAAGATGACGTGGACACAATTGGTGGTTATGTCTTTAGGCTTTTCGGACGAATTCCCTCCGTCGGTGAATTTTATACAGACGAAAACGGCATTGAATTTGAAATTACCGCTACAGAAGGAAATGTTATCACAGGTTTGCTCATTAAAGTACCGGATACCCATGACACTGAAACAGAATTTTAACAACAGCGACCCGATCCAAAACAATTGAGAATTTTTTTACTATCCCTCTTTTTAATCGGTGCAAGCAGCACAGGACAAATTATCTTACTCATTTCACTTGTACTCGCGGTGCTCGTCTGCCTTGTGCTTTCAGCTTTCTATTCCGGTTCGGAAACAGCGCTCGTCTCTGTTAATAAAATTCGGATTAACCAACTCGTTGAATCTAAGGATGCGAAAGCAAAAATTATTCACCGCTTGGTTGAATCTCCTGATAGGATGCTCGCGCTGACTTTAGCCGGGACAAATCTTGCGAATATTCTGATTTCACAATTCGGTGACCGGTTGACTGCGAGAGTTTTCCCTAAGGCAGAGAACCTACAGGAACCGATCGCGATCATTTGGGTAACCACGCTGCTTCTCATCTTCGGTGAAATTTTGCCGAAGACGATTTTTCGCATTAAGGCGGATAGCCTCGCGCTGCGCTATGCCTATACGCTACGGATCTCCGAATCGGTATTAGCTCCTTTAATTTACCTTGTACAAACCTTGACGAAACTTATTGTCAGAATTACAGACAGAGGTGCGAGTACACCGAGTCCCGATGCCCAACGTGAAGAGTTGCGGCTCCTCGCGACGATGGGTGAACGCTCAGGTAACCTCCTGACAGACCAACGCCGGATGATCCACAGCCTACTCAACTTGCAAGATCGAACCGTTGCACAAGTTATGGTCCCGCTTGTCGATATCGTCGCCATTGAAAGAAACACGAACCGCGAAGCCTTTTTGCAAATCGCCACTGACGCTGGTTTTTCAAGAATTCCTGTCTACGAAGAACACATTTACAACATCGTCGGGATTGTGAATCTCTTGGATGTCATTTATGATGGCGTTGAATCCGGGAGCGATCCAGATAAAGAAAATAAAGAGAACACCGCCCCTGCAACAATTGAGCCGTTCATTCGGACAGACTTGCACTTTGTGCCCGAATCGAAAAATATCAACGCGCTCCTCAAAGAAATTCAAAATACTCGGCACACGATGGTCTTCGCTGTCGATGAATACGGCGGCACGGTCGGGCTTGTTACCGTCGAAGACTTGGTTGAAGAAATCGTTGGCGAATTCGCCGATGAACGTGATGTTCCGGACCTCATGCGTTTCATCGCCCCTCATATCCTTGAATGCGACGCGAGAACCGAAGTCGATCTGCTTGAAGAACACTACGGGCTCCCGATTCCGGAAGGTGACTATGAGACAGTGGCTGGCTATATCCTCGATCAGACTGGAACGATTCCAGAAACCGGTACTGAACTCAATTTAAGCGATGCCATCATCACAGTCATAGATGCTGATGAACGTGGTATCCGTAAAGTTCGCATCCGGCGCAGACTCGGACGTTTCACGTCTTGATTACACTTGTGGCATAACACCCCATCCCGATACACATCGACACGCATAAACGTTATTAGAGGATTCCGAGTGGCGGCATGACGACAATCTCTTCGGTTACCATGCCAAGGGGTTGCTGGCAGACAGAAACAACCGTCCCTGCGACATGTTCAGGTTTAAGCATCTGTTCAAAATCTGGATGTGCTGGAATATCATCCCAAAACGGGGTATGCACCGAACCGGGTAGTACCGCGGTAACCCGAATATTCTGTTGACGGACTTCGGCGGCTAAAACTTTCGTCAGTGCTAACGCGCCTGCCTTCGCAGCGCAGTAAGCTGCTGAGGCTTCAAACGCAACCTTCGCAGCGATCGAAAGCACGTTAATAATCTGTCCGCTGCCCTGTGCTAACATAGATGGGAGCGCGTACTTTGCGCAGAGATAAACCGCCTTCAAATTGGAATTGAGTACCGTATCCCAATCGTCAGGTGCGAAATCGACGACCGGTCCGAAATAACCGATCCCAGCGTTGTTGACGAGAATATCCACGCGTTGATATGCAGTGAGTGCCTGTTCAATGAGTTGCTGCACGGCATCTACGTCAGTGACATCCGTCGGCACAGCCACTGCTTCAGCCCCGCTTTCCCTGAGCTCAGCTGCGACCTGTTCAAGCGTTTCACGCGTTCGGGCAGCGAGGACAACTTTCGCGCCTGCCGCTGCGAAAGCGGATGCGATGGCTTTACCAATCCCCTTTGACGCGCCGGTAACCACGACGACCTTTCCGTCAAGTTTCACTATTTCCGGTGCATTTGGATGGCTCGAAGAACCCATGCTCACCTCTACGTTCTACCTGTTGATAAGGACAAAAAAGTTAGGACTTGCGCAAACCGACTCCAGTTGCCAGCGCGGTTGGAAACCTCGCCGTCTGTCAAAGGCACCAACACCAATAGGAGATTAGCGTGCGTAAGTCCTGAAAAACTGTGTTAGGATATTTGGACGCACCTCAAAAACTCCGCACGCGTTGAGCTATCCTCGCGGAACGCCCCGCGCATGACATTTGTTGTCATTCTTGGTGCCTGTTTTTCCACACCTCGTGCCATCATGCACAAGTGTTGACCCTCCATCACAACCGCAACGCCGCGCGGGTCAAGCGCAGTTTCGAGTGCCTCGGCGATCTCACGTGTGAGACGTTCTTGGACTTGCAACCGCCGGGAAAACATATCGACGATGCGTGGGATCTTGCTCAAACCAATAATCTGGTTCTTTGGAAGATACCCGACGTGACATTTGCCCCAAAAGGGGAGGATATGATGTTCACAGAGACTGTAAAATTCGATCTCCTTCACGATCACCATTTCGTCGTAATCTTCGTCAAAGATTGCCCCATTTAAGATTTCATTGATGTCTTGATGGTAACCGCTCGTCAAAAATTCCATCGCTTTCGCGGCACGGAGCGGCGTTTTCACCAAGCCTTGACGACTTGGGTCTTCACCTAAATTTCCAAGAATTTTGGTGAAAAGACTCTCTAATTCTGGGTTTGGAGGCTCCTGTTTAAGATCCATAGTGTTAAAGTTTGTCTCCATTGCACTGTTGAGCCAGGCTTCTGGGATGAAATAGATTACACGCCGTAGTAATCGAAGTGATTTTTCGGCGTTTCTCTTAAACGTAGGCGATGTAAAGTCACCGGACGTAAATTCGGTGCCAATACGTCCCAAAGTACTTTGACGAAATTCTCTGAGGTCGGGTTAAGCATCTCAAATTCAGGCGTATCCACATTGAGATGCTTGTAATCGAAGCGTGCATAGACCTGTTTTTGAACGACTTCATCAAGGAAATTTAGACCTGCAACCAGCCCGGTTCTCTTATCTATGTCGCCCTTTACGGTAACTTCAAGAACGTAGTTGTGTCCATGTCCAGCCGGATTATTGCACTTTCCGAAGATGTCTTGATTTTCCTCGTCACTGAGCGCGTGGCTATGTAAGCGGTGGGCTGCGCTAAATTCGTAAACCTGGGTCAGATAAACCATCGGTCCATCCCCATAATAGTCAGCAAAATTAGAGGTGCTTTCGTAGAGTCGCACCCTGTGCAACATGCCCTCAGGCAGAGAAGGCACGAGTCGTTGCCAAATCTCCATAACGATGTTCTCACACGTCGGTTGCAGGTGCGGATTTTTCGCGAAAACCGGGTGTTGGCGGTTCAGATGTTTGTGATCGTAATTCGCAAGTACTTCTGATTTCAACAACGCATCCAACGTTACCAGATTGATCACCATGCCGTCATCGGCATCTACCTCGCCCTTCACCATCACCTCAAGTACATAGTTATGTCCGTGGCTATTTGGATTTGCGGCGGCACCGAACAACGCGAAATTCTCGGCATCGTCCAATTCAGGAATACGATTGTAATGTGATGCTTCAAACGCCGTCTGCCGGGTTAAGTAATACATCGGTTTTTGCGTCGCTATCTTGCATACCTGCGTCTTTACGGGTTATCCCGCTGAGGTGTCACGAGTTCATCACCTACAGATTCATATTGGACTGCCATGAGCCATTCGCCTGTGCCGCGTATCTGGACGTTACACTTCTTCAACCACTCGACCAAAGCGACGCGGTCGCGTGCTTCCCACTCGCAGACCATTCTGCCAGACAGTGTATCACACAAGACTCGGATATTCCGAACCTCCGTGTTTTCTTCTTCTCTGAACCGCTTCAGCAGTCGCGCCACATCTTGGCGAGTCATGCAAGCGATAGCATGGGCAGAAACGAATTTAGGCACTTTTAATTTTCCTTGCGGAGGAACGACGGACGCTTAGATTTTGACAGACGTTCCTTATATCCGCTCTCCATTACATTACGAGCTACAGATTTTGTGACTATCTCAAGAGGTGCCCTTTGTTAGACGAACACCTCTTAACCGATAACTGAAAACCAAAAACCGACAACCATTCTTCCTTTAGTCGCGTGCGATGGGTGCGCTGACAAGGTTGCCCCATTCTGTCCAACTGCCGTCGTAGTTGCGAACTTTCTCATAACCGAGTAGATACTTCAGCACAAACCATGTATGCGATGACCGTTCACCAATACGGCAATAGGCGATTGTCTCTTTACTATCATCAACACCTGCGCCGCCGTAGATCTCCCGCAGTTCATCGTGGGATTTAAAGGTGCCATCTTCAGCAACCGCGGTCGCCCAGGGGATGTTCGCTGCGCCGGGGATATGTCCGCCGCGTTGTGCCGTCTCGCTCATACCGGGGGGTGCGATGACTTCGCCGGTAAATTCAGCCGGTGAACGGACATCAACAAGGTTAACAACACCTTCACCGAGTGTCTCGCGAACGTTAACCGCTGTGGCGCGAACGTTGTCATCAGGAAACTTTGCCTGATACCCCGTGCTCGGATAATCCGGCACGTCAGTGACAAGTTCTCTACCCTCATCAATCCACTTTTGACGACCGCCGTTCATCACTTTCAACAGACTCTCATCGTGTCCGTAGTAACGAAATTGCCACAATGCGTAAGTTGCGAACCAGTTATTATTATCGCCGTAGAAAATAACGGTGGTATCATTTTCAATACCGCTGTCGTTGCAGAGTGCTTCAAATTGCTCTCTTGTAAGAATATCGCGTCGAATTTGGTCACACAATTGTGTCTGCCAATTCAGTCCGACTGCGCCAGCGACATGTCCTTCAGCATAAGCTTCAGTATCAACATCAACCTCAAGGAGCCGGATACCGGCATCACCGCCGTGTGCGGCTACCCATTCTGTAGTTACCAAAACATCAGGATTTGCGTAATCAGCCATTTCTATTTTACTCTCCCTTGTTCTTATTCAAGCTTGCAACACAGGAAACCCGCAAGCCATGTCCTATCGACAAATGAAATAGTATTTCCTTATATTATACATGTCTAAGGACAATTTGTCAAATAAAGGCACGATTTTACTGCTATCCTGCCTGTTTTTGGACAATTTGTCAAGTTTTTCCGGCATAGTAGGTGCTACGAGAAGGGAATTAGGAAAATTTGCCCATCCTATGGGACTTGACCGCAGAACGCAAACATTTTTTATGCAGAGGTTGTCTTTAGGGGGAAACTAAAGCGGGAGTATGGTCATTGAGAGTGCACCAGTGAGTGCAGTTGGAGCTACACTCACTGGATATAGAGATGGTTTCTGGGTAGGATTAGAAACCACACTGACCTTGCTCTGAGTGAGGCGAGGTTTTAACCTCGCCAATAGTGTGTTTACCAGATTCGCGTGCGTCCTAACAGAATAGCATCACAACCGATTTACAGCATCCGGTGCGGATTTCGGGACACTCTCTGCATCACCATCAAGGAGTGCATCTTCGGGAATATATTTGCTGTAATCTGAGATGCTCCCGTGTGTTAACGCATAGACAACGATGTTGATGAGTTGTCTCGCAGCAGCAGGTGCGAATTCATCTAAAATCTTATTTCGGTCTTGATAGTGACCGAAGAACGGTTTTTGCACTGCGCCGTCCATCACATGTATCATCGCCTCTGTATCAACAAGTATGGCAAGTCGACCATCTACGAAGACACCCTGTAACTGGCCATAGGGACCGTGATGGAGAATCGTGCTTCCAATTTTTCGGACGGGAAAACGGAGCGGTCCGTTCAACTCATAGAAACTGTTGTAAATCTCGTGATCGCGAGGAATGGTCGTCAGGTGATATTCAGGGAGAATCTGACGTAGAACGCGCAGCGCGGGACGCATCGCATCTTCTGTATTGCCGTGCGTGGGCATATAGATAAACCCACCACGATTGATGACATATTCACGAATCCGCTGTGCCTCCCGATCCGTATAACCGAAGGAAGGGCGATCTCCTTTCGTTTGCCAGATAGCACTCCCACGCAACAATCCGTTATCGAGCTTTCCTCCAGAAGTGGAAATCGGTTCCATAAAGATAATCGGTGACTCAAAAAACGCTGCATCGGTAATTTGGACCGCGTCAACAAGTTGTGTCAGGAGACCGGTTTGTTCATTCAACGATCTAACTAAGTAGGGCAGACCTGCCCCAAATCGGAGATGTCCGATACCGCTTCCTCAGAAATCAAGGTTCGGATGTAACGGGTCATCAAGGCGGACGAGGTTGAGTCTACCAAGGATCTCTTTGCCGCGTCCCTGAATGATAGCCCCTGGGCTCCCCTTCGGGAGTGGTGGTATACCGTTACCGAGTACAATGTTCTCCGTCACGTCTGACAACGATGCGTTGACATTCGCAGCACCGTCACCTTTGACCAACGAATCTAATCGGGCCCGGTTTTGCCCTTGACCTTGTGTGACACCGACTTCGGCACCGAAATCACCGCGTCCAGCACCGGTGCCTAAATTATCACTGATACCTGTCCCAATGCCGTCTGTTGTTAGACCGCTGCTCCGCAATCCGGCGGTAGGCAACGCATCCGATGTTGTCGGCAAAACTGCGGCAGTTGACAGCGGTTCTGCGGTGTGCTGGAGTACGGAAGAACTGTTTGAAACGTTAACCTGTTGCGTTTTGAGCGCAGCGGGTGAACCTGCGGTCAATGGTGCAGCCGGTGCTGCAGCCGTGGACGTTCTCATCGTGCGTGTTGTGCGACGCGGTGTTGCCTCAGTTTGCGGCACTACTGTCAAATCTGGAACCGGAGTCGCTACAACAATAGGTTTAGAGATAAGATCCCTTTGTGCTGCTTGTGGGGGTGTAACAGTGAAAAAACTGACATCAATAGCATCTTGTGCTTTCTGCGGGTTCGACGAGATAGCGACGTACCCTACAACGATTGCAAGGCAAACGTGTAGGACAAACGACACCATCCACGCCAGAGGTATCCGACGCGATTTCATAATGCGCCCCTCCTGTATAGTTGAATGTTCGCGCGTTAATATTTGTTCTATCTAATGTTATACTTGATACTAACATTTCCTACATTATTTGTCAAGAAAAATTCCATTTTCGCTCAGAGATGTTCAAGCGTAATCGCGGAAATACGTGAAATGCCCAAGAACATCAGGGTCTTTTTCATCGCTTAAGTCGCCCCCATATCATTGCAAGTTTTCCGACTGCTTCAACTGCTGCGAATTCGCCACCGGTCTCTGCCCCATTTTTACCCACCAACTGGTAGGCGTTGCCTGATGTATCTGAGAACGCTCGTGTTCCCATGGGTTCATCAAAATGCCACAATGCGACCGTCTTTGCGTCATTCTTAAACTTTGTGAGCGGCGTGAAACGGCGTTTGGCGATATTGTAACGCGCAACTTTTGAGATGCGGACCTCATCAATATAGCCAGCAAAATGACCCCAAAAATGACCGCCGTGTATAACAGACTTAATTTTCTCTCCAAACCCGCCGATTGTAAAATCCTGTGGATGCCCGGCATGTGAGAGATCGTCTGCAAGAGTTGTTCCTCCCGGTATGGCACGCCCGAGACCGTTAACGATGAGTACCGTCTGTGTCCCTTTTGACTGAAAGGCGATGTGATTCCATTGCTTCAGGGAAAACTTTAGGAAACCGAACGCCATTGCCCCGGGCCGTACAGGATGATCCAGGTGCGCTCCACCCATTAGTCTTAGACCTGCATTGGGACCACGGTCCCAGGCATACATCCGCACCTGTTGGCTAAGAACTGTTGCGATTATATCATCCTCGTTAGGCAGTGTAGTTGGATATATCCACGCCTCAAAGGTGAATTCATCTGTGCCTTTTGGTAAGAGGAGGCCGAAGGTTTCAAAATCCAAAACCGCATGGTCATCCACCCCATCAAGTGCTAAATAGTTGCCACCCGCAGGTGAAGGCGGCGGAATCGCTTCAGCACTCAGCGGAATTAAAAATAAGAGAAAAAGGTAAGCAAAAATTGATAGATTTCGTAGAGTTTTCATCCTCGTAGGCTTCCTTGCTTTTAATTTCTTAAATGTCTGCCCTACCATTAAAGAGACAATTTTGAGGTGGAAAGGGTGCATAATTTTAACACAAGCCACCTGTTTATACACATAGCACGCCTACAGAGTGAAGAAATACTTGAAAAACGCTGTTGAACGTTCAAAATATTAGTAGCAATTTTCATGCCAAAGTCAACTCAGACGTGAAAGAGCCTCTAAAAGAAGATATTCCGCTAATTCTCTCTGACAAAGCATTTTTTCTAGTCCAATTTCTGAACAGTTCTGTTCAAAAGCCGAGTCCAAAAGGATTACACACCAAACCAATACCGACACTTAATCAGGAAGATATTCTTTCCTTCATCGGTGAAACTGCTTCCCAACCGGTGGAACGGACGAAACTCCAGATCCTCTGCCCCCACATCTTCTAACGCAACCGCACGCGATTGGGACCATACCAGAAACAGCGTACTTCCGGGACGGAATTCCCAGCGCAGGACGGTGTTGCCTCGCAACGAGCGCATGTGGAAATCAGGGTTTCGCTTCAGTGGATAGGGTTTGAACTGATAGGTTCTCGGCTCGACTAACGCTTTGAAGTTGGCATAGTCGCCGATGGTGATGAAGGGTTGTACGTAAAATTGGAGGCTGAGTGTCGGTGTGAAACTAATGTTTGCGCGGGTGGTGAAGTCAAGGGTTTGACTCGTTAACTCGCCATAGACGTAGTGCTTCTTGATTTGTCCATTGATGTTTTCTTCGACTAACTCAACCCATTGGGCATCGTCAACCCGATAGCGATACATCGGTCCGATGCTCAGTTCAATATTTGAGGCAGGACGAATGTTCAAGCGGAGACTGACCTCCTTTTCAGAAGTCTTGTTATCATCATCCCATGCGAAAATCGGGTTCAGTTCGAGCTGAACCATTTTACGACTATCGGTAGAAAGTCGGCTAAAAATCCACCAACCTGCGGGATTCTTAATCAGCGTTCCGCCGCGCCAGACATCCTCGTCGTTAAACGACTCCAAATTCCGTCCGATCCACAGGTCATAGTCCCAATAATTTTTCAGTTTACCATCCGTCCATATCTCGGAGTAGCGCCCAATACTAACGCCATCATAATTCCACTCTCGCCACCCGAAAAACCCCAAACTAACTTCTCGGAAAATGCTGAATGGCTGCTCTTTCTTGAAGATGAGGTCATAGAACCACCGCATCATATCGCCGCGTTGAACATAGCCGATGTCATTTATTTCAAAGTCTGGGGAACGCACATTAAAACTGGTATCAAGCCGCCACCAGCCACCCTGTTTTTCAAATTCAATATTTGCAAGATACCCCGACTTGCGTGCCTCCAATTCTCCCCTTTGACTTGCCGCGAGCATCCCGCTTATTTGGTACCGCTCTTTCGCAAGTTTCACATCCCAATCAAGCCCACCGACATAAGCCGCGTTGGAAGTCTGTCGATTGACCGCTGTCGTTATGAGTCCGACGCGAGAATTCCCTTCCAAGATATCTTGTGTCACTCGACCGACAAAATAATTTGTTAGTGGCTCAACCAAATGCTTGTCTTTTCCTTTAATCTGTGCATATTCCGGTGCTGTGACAGCCTCCATGATACCGAAGGAGGTGTTGCTATTCGTTCTTCCGACGATCTTGGCAGCACCGAGAATTGTCGTGGCTTCTGGACGGCTCAATTCCGTGACACCCTCTGGAATCTCAAAATGTCCGGGTTGCCGTCCGATCCGTCTTGAGTAAAAGAATTGATTGCTCCAATTTCCAGCGTTAAAAACGGATGCCCCCTTGACAAAAAAGGGTCTGCGTTCCTCAAAATACTCCTCATAAGCAGAGAGATTCAAGGTAGCAGGGTCCGCCTCCACCTGTCCAAAATCGGGGTTGATTGTGGCGTTGAGCGTGATTCCAGAAGTGATACCGTATTGAACATCGCCGCCAACATTTCCCCACAAATCAGTATCGGTGTTTAAGGTCGTTCTACCCATCGCGTAGGGTATCAACTCCAAATGCCGAGAGGGATGAATGTCCTCAATTCCTATCAGGTCCCCAAAACGCGATATCCAACCCGGTTCTCCCTTTTTAATCAAACGCCAGTGTGCACGCTCTTTCCTACGGCTAATTTCCCGTTCTACCTGTAAGCCCCATGTGTATTCATCTTTTGGTGAAAAGCGGAACATGTAAAACGGGATTTTGCATTCTACTGCCCATCCGTTTTTGTGGATACGGGTACTTGCTTCCCACACACCATCCCAAGCATTGTTCCAGCCGTCTGGCCCGCCACCTCCAACAATACCATCTATGACAGAACCTGAAGGGTAGATCGTAAAGGAAAAACCGCGCTGTCGGTTGTAGTGCGGATCAAGAATAATCTGGACTTTATCGGATTCAACGTAATCATCGCGTCTGACAAGGCGGGAAACAACCTTATCGGGTTCACTGTCATAGCACATGACAGCAAAATAGACCGCCTCATCATCATAAGCAACTTGGAATGTAGTGCGTTCAGAGACGGGTTTCCCTTCATCGGGGTCGCGTTGACGGAAGCCTTCATGGAGAGGCGCGATCTTCCAAACATCGTCATCTAAAACACCATCTAATTGTGGCGGTGCGCCTTTAACGCGGACGGCAGTTGCAACTCTGTGAGCGGATTCGGTTTCTGTCTCAGCCTTTATTATGCTTGGAAGTTGTAAACCCAAAAACGCCGTCAACAACACCAAAGCACACCAAAACTCTGCACCAGTTTTCAATTGTTTTTCCTCAGTTCTTCGTAGGTTTATTTACCTATTGAAACCCCATTCAGGTAAAAAACTTCGGAATTCTTGAGGATTAGTCAGAAACATCAACACCGCACTGTGGACAGGTGTCGCCCCACGTTGAACGTCTGCCCTCACCGCAAACCTCGCAGACACCCAGCGGGAATTCATCCGGTTTCGCGCGAGCACCGCCTTTTTTGTAAGTGATGACGCGCCATATCGTTTCGCCATCCTCTTCATAACAGAGCCAGACCCCTTCTTTTCTACCATCATCGGAGCCGCCATCATGTTTCCGGTAGGGACCACCCCATTTGCGGTTGCCGTTCTCATAATAGCACATGTACTCGCCTTCGTTCTTGCCATCACGGAAGGAGGCTTCGCTTGCCTTGTTTCCATTTTTATGGTACTGAATCCAGGGACCATCTTTCTTGCCGTGGATGTAGTTCCCTTCGCTCCGCTTTAACCCGTTTGCGTAATATGTAATCCAATACCCGTGTTTTTTGCCATCAACCATTTCACCAGTATCTCGTGAACTTGCCATCATTTCACCTCCTTGGCAGCCTAAAATGTCTGTGCGCTTGTTAGGAATATCTGTTACAAATTTTTATTAAGGTATTCCTCAAAATTTTCTATCGTTTTCTTACCGATGCCTTTGATCCCTTTCAACTTACCCTCATCAATTGCCGTTCGGAGTGATAGGAGACTGTCAATACCTACCTCCTGATACAGTAGTTTAATTGTTTTAGCACCAAGTCTTGGGATAGGCATAAGTTCTGTAATTGTCTGCGGTATATCACTTGCGTACTCTTGTAATTTTGAACACGTTCCGGTTTCAACGTATTCAGTGATGATCGTAGCGACTATATCTCCGACACCCGGAATCTCCTCTTTCAATCGTCCTTGAGCAACCAGTTCTGCGACAGATTCTTCCATACGAGAAATCGTATACGCTAAACGCGGGTAGCGCGTCGCGTGGTCTTCTGGGTAGTCGGCGACAATCAGAATCGTATAAAGTTCCAGTAGTTTTTGCGCGATTTCATCGTTGGTCAGTCCCGCGGTATCACCAGGTTCTGCTTTATTTTTCATATTGCCTCCATTATAGAATTTTACGCTCATTAATCTTTGTGTCGTACCTTCTGAGCGGAATAAAAATATTTGCCCGCTTTTAGAAATCCTCGTTACAAATTCCTACCAACGATTTCTGATTGAAGTTGTGAAAATCATCAAACGGGTTTCGTTGTCAAATATCGCTGGTGAGGATGAAACTCCAATCCATAGGTGTCAATTTAGTAGGAATTAATGTTGTATTTCGTGTAAAAAAATGCTG
>VYCT01000138.1 GCA_009843785.1 Candidatus Poribacteria bacterium
AACCTAACAATATCAACGACAGACTACCCTCAAAAAAAAATGGGGGTAAGTGACGGGCAACGGCCGGATTGGGAGAGAATATGTACACGCATCAAGCGACACGCTGGACACAGTTTATCACGCCACTTGGAGGCATTATTGCGCTTACCTGTTTCTTCTTGCCGTGGGTCACGACGGTAAGTAATTTCAGAGACGGATCAGGTTACCAATTTACTCAGTCAGGTTTTGAATTTTCCATGTTTAACCCTACTGTTTTCATAGCAGGTGTTATGATTGTCGGTGTGGGCCTCTATATGGTAATCCGACGAACGCCTTGGAAATTCAGAGTCCCTGTTCTTATGAGCAGCGGCATCGGACTCGCGATTCTTTTAGACGAGCAATTGGAGCTTACCAGGGTGAACCGGATTCTTGATCATAGGAATTCCGCAATTGAGTTAGGCTTTTGGGGCACATTCGTTGGACTTATAATCGCTGCGCTTGGGACTTTCTTAATCAGAACAGAAATGGAAAAGGCGCGTTCTAAAGATTCTGTGGAAGTAAAACAACTCTGGTTTATCGTACTGGCTGGTGGGATTATTGCACTATTTGGCATATTCATGCCCTGGAAGGGGCAAGATTTTCCAGGGCATCGTTTCATAGAGACAGGCTTTAGACTTATGAATCACGATCCTCTGATCATATTTGTTTGCGTCGCGACCGTAATTGTCCTTGTAGGTAGTTTCTACACGTTGGTGAGTGGAAACCTCAGACGATTAAGGGTAGCGGTTCTTGTGAGTATCGGTATCGGACTTGGGATTCTTTTTGCCTATTCTTGGGATTTTCCTGCTCCGGAAATTTACAGCCAAAAAATCCTGGGAAAGTCGTTTCCTGAAACGCTTAGACGTTCTATTCACTTCGGTTTCTATTTGACAGTTCTCGGATATGTCATCGCTGCATTTGGGATGCTCTGCAGTTGGGATTGGGATGTTCTTACTCAAGAAAAAAATAGAAATAAGCAAGTGGAGGGGCCTACCGAGTCTGGGGGACAGGAGTGACGCTGACTGCACCTTAATCCGCTCTGGAGGTGTGGCACGCCACATTGTTGTCTTGAACCTACTGCTGTCGGTAAATTCCGGTTCGCAGATGCGGATTTAGTCTTTTTTAGCATGACGTATAGCCTGTCCGACGACTATACAAAGCCCACCAATAACCACTACGAGTGTAAAAAAAGCTACCTATTCCATTACCAATCCTCATCAAAGAACGGCGTACTCGGATAACTATAGACGTTACCTTCGTAGTTCCGAAGCTGAATCTCCTCGTCATCGAAAGCCACGACGGGGTCTGGAATTAACGCAATTTTTCCACCGCCACCCGGCGCATCAACGACATAATGCGGTACACCGAGGCCTGATATATGACCACGTAACGCTGCAACAATATCTAATCCTGTCTTCACTGCTGTCCGGAAATGATCCGTCCCGACAATAAGATCCGCTTGATAGATATAGTACGGCTTGACTCGGATACGCAACAGTCCTTTCATCAACTCCACCATCACGTCAGGATCGTCGTTCACGCCTTTCAGGAGCACCGTCTGGTTACCGAGCGGTATGCCTGCATCAGCTAACATGCCGCACGCTTTCTCCGTCTCCGGTGTGATTTCGCGCGGGTGGTTGAAATGCGTATTGATGTAAAACGGGTGATACTGCTTCAAAATCGCACACAACTCGGGTGTAATCCGTTGCGGAAGTGTCACCGGAACACGCGAGCCGATCCGAATAATTTCCAAGTGTTCAATCGCTCGCAACCCACTGACGATCATATCAATTTTCTTATCCGTCAGCATGAGTGGATCGCCACCGGAGATGATAACATCACGGATTTCGGGGTGTGCTTGGATATAGGCGAGGCCTCTTTCGACGTTATCCTCAGAAATCGAGTGCGGGTCACCGACTTTCCGTTTGCGGGTACAGAAACGGCAGTAGATGGGGCACATATAGTTAACATAAAAGAGTGCTCGGTCTGGATAGCGATGCGTGACGTTCGGCACCTCGCTATCGTCTTCCTCGTGGAGCGGATCCTCTACGCCTGTGCTAACCAATTCTTTTGGGTCAGGGACGACCTGTTTCCAAATCGGATCCCCCGGTTCTTCTATGAGACTGAGATAATAAGGGTTGATGCGGATCGGAAATTCTTTGTGAATGCGCCGCATCTCCTCCAAGTCAACATCAAATGCAGCGGCGAGTTTTTCCGGTGTGTTGACAGTATCCCTAACAAGACTTTTCCATTCTTCCATATAGTGTTCTTCCTTTTCAATTTTGGCGTAGCTTGCAAGCCAAAACTTGCTATTGAAACGTGGCGTAGCTTGCAAGCCAAAACTTGCGCTACAAAGGTCGGCTGTCGCGCCTGTCTCTCTAAGTGTGATACAATAAGCAATGCGTCGGGTTTGCGCCTATAGGCTGCAGAATTAGGGTGCAGGCGTGTAGTTTTCGATCGTCACTTTTGTCATAACATCCCCTTCGCGAAGTGTTTCGACAACATCCATCCCTTCTATAACTTTTCCGAACGTTGTATAGTTCCCGTCTAAATGTCCAACGTTTCTCGGATCAGAGGTGAGGCAGATATAAAACTGACTTCCGGCTGAGTCGGGGTTCTGTGTACGTGCCATCGCTACGACACCGACATCATGCGGTGGCATTTTGTCGCGAAGGTCGGGATCTTGGAATTCACCTTGAATTGTCCAGCCGGGGCCACCTCTGCCTGTACCTTCTGGGTCGCCGCCTTGAATCACAAAGCCTGGGACATACCGATGAAACATCACACCATCGTAAAATCCCGACTCAATCAGTCGCGCAAAATTCGCGACTGTAGCGGGAGCAGCTTCAGGATAAAGTTCTATTATAATGTTGCCTTTTTCGGTTTCTATCGTTACATTAGGCAATTGTTCGTTGTTGCATGAAATAACTGTCGCCAAAAACGCGCTTACTAAGCTTAATCGCATGATTTCGTTGTGAAAACTCGGAATTTTCACGAATTCCTTTTTTGTCTTTTTATATACCTAAGGTTTACGCAACATCGGTTCTGTTCAAGAGAGTGCAGGCGTAAATCTGATTTGGATTGTATCGAAATTCTTCGGCGAGAGTCCTTCATCTGAACATAGGGCGTTCTCGGCGAAATAAGAATTGATATACATTATACACCGATTTGCGCGTGAAGTCAAACAAAATTTGGAGACAGGCACTTTTCAGTTATAGCAAAATGCAAAAATATGTTGAGATTTCAATAAACAGTTGCCGCAAACAGACTGCCTTGCAACTGACAGCCGACGGCTGATGGCTGACAACTCAATTCAACCTTGACATCGTAGTTTAAACATGGTATCCTAATAATTGGGGGTGGTTGCAGTGCGGAGCATCTCTACAGAGAATCAGAAAACACGCGAACTCTTAGCAACTTTGAGGTTGCTATCACCAGGGACCCATCTGAGAGAAGGCATCGATTATATCATACAAGGCAAGACGGGCGGACTCATTGTCGTTGGCGATACACCAGAAATCTTAGATTTAATAGAAGGCGGCTTTCGGATTAATTGCCAATATGCTCCAGCGCGTTTGTACGAATTATCGAAGATGGATGGGGCCATTATCCTTTCCGAGGATATGAAACGAATCGTTCGCGCCAATGTAACGCTACGGGTGGATCCATCTATCCCGTCCCGCGAAACCGGACTCCGCCACCGATCCGCAGATAAGTTCGCTAAACAGACAGAACATATTGTGCTTGCTGTGTCACAGAGTCGAAATACGCTCACCTTATATCTCAAAAACCAACACTACATTTTCCGGGAGCGTCCCGTTCTACTCTCTGGCGCAAATCAGACAATGCTTGCACTGACCCAGTATGTCAAGGCGATGCAAAATGCCCTCACTCTCTTGAATTGGGCAGAATTAAGTGGGAATGTTGCATTAGCAAATGTCGTCACGGCTATCCAACTGTGTGAAAGGGTGCGCCGTGCTGAACAGGACTTGAACCTATATAGAATCGAATTAGGTACGCAGGCAGAATCCATACAGCACATCCCTGAACTTACGACTGAAATTGATAGTGGGCTTCTGATTACTAAAGATTACTATCATGAGCGTTTGCGCGATGAATCCGAAGCGGTTGAGAAAATTATAGGACTTGATGCAAACTGCCTCGCGAACCAGAGTAATATTAGTGAGGCTTTGGGATATCCCCGAGATATTCGGAATACCTTTGAAGTTCTTGAACCACGCGGATACCGAATGCTGAGCCAGGTACCTCGGATCCCTTTCAATATTATTGAGAACATTGTTCACGAATTCAAAACGTTGGATAGAATTTACACAACCGCTATTGGTGAACTCCAAGCAATTGATGGGGTCGGAAAAACAAGGGCATCTACTATCAAGGATACACTCTCACAGATGAAAACCACGACGACTCAACCCCATACACTTGCTTTGTCGGCGTTTGAATAGAAGAAAATATCACGATCAACTGAAAATTAACCGACTTCCGAGACCCGATACGCGCGATTTGTAACCGCGCCGGACATTGTAGACAAAGAACCGAAAATTAAACTGAACGCAAAAATAAAAAGAATTAGAAGGAGTTAAAAAATGAAACGATTCATCGTTTTACAGCGGAAGTATAATTTCGCATTGCGTAGGATTTTGATGGTCGCGATGCTTCTCGTCTCTTTAGTTTTAGCAGGTTGTGGTGGACAACTCGGAAACATTGAGCCATCTGTAGTTGACACGGCGATCGCGGACGCAGAAGCAGCCATCGCAGCAGCGCGGGACATTGACGCTGCATCGTTGGCACCTGATGCATTTCAAGCCGCTACATCCAACCTTGCAGCTGCAAAAACGGCACTCACCGAGAAAAAAGGCAACGACGCACTCCGTCTCGCTTACCAGGCGACTGCTGATGCCAGACTCGCACATAGGCACGCCATCAACGTTAACAAAAATTCAAAATTAAATGCTACGATCCTGCAGAAAGAAGCAGGGGTGGCGGAACTCCGCCAGAAACTCAATACTCAGGAAGCAGAGTTTGCACGCGTCAAGTCTGAGATGCAGACGGCTCGCGGCGCGGAAGATCAATTGACCCAGAAGATTCGTGACCTTGAAAAAAAGAACCGTGAGTTGAACATTACACGGGAAGACTATGGAAAACAGGTTGCTGAACTCTTTGAAACTTTGGATGATATGCAGACCCGCGGCAAGCGCGCAGAAACTGAAATCCGTAACTACGGCAAGGAAATTTCGGCACTCCGTCGCAAAATCGATATCGCTGACAAGATGGTGAAAGAGGAGGGCTATCAAAAGCGCGCTGCTATTGCTGAAGCCGAATCCCTCAGAAAGCAGATACGCGAGCAAGCTGAAATCTATACCCAAAAACTCGCGGAAGCGGGACAACAGGGTGTCGCTGCGAAACACGCAGAATTTCTTAAACAGCAAGCGCAAGCATCGCGGGCTTATGTGGACAGCAAACCGCCCCTTTCTCCCGCGAAAACCGGGCGCACCTTGCTCTCTACAGAGCAGATAGCCGCTGGCAAAGTTGCACTCAGTAATTGGGAAGCCGCATGGCAGAGCAAAAATCTGAACGTCCATCTCGCTCATTATGAACACAACATTGTCGTTGATAAAGTTGTGATTTATGAGAGTAAGGAGGATCGAAGTAAAATTGACAGACAGCAGCTGGAATCGGAGCTTCGTCAGATGAGCGAACACACATGGCGGAACGTCAAAACCGACACCGAAGTCGAAAGTGAAAGCATTATCAGTGTTCAACAAATGAGTCGGTTAGTTGTTCCTGCTGCTGACGAGAATGCGACCGCACTCTATAATATTTGGATTCGCGAAGTTTGGATGCATCAGATCGGGAACGATTGGAAAATCCATCATGAGATCTGGAAGATTTTTGAGAATGTGCCAGACTTTTAAACTACGACGGAGGTTAGATTGTGAACGACGTACAGAACCGGCAAAACAGTCCTAAAAAGACCGCTATATCTCAGAATCTTATATGGGGGGGGGCTATTGCGGCAATCGTTATCGCTTTTGTTCTATTCCTCGTGATATTCATGAGTTCGAGTGAAACGCCTACCGCCTTTCTGGCGAAATGGAAAACGGCTCTCGAATCCGGCGATGCCAAAAAGTATGAATCTCTCTGGGTAAAAAGTGAACGCCAGCGCCCCGATAGAGGCTATCAAAATACAGCAAGACTCCTAACAGATAATGTCAACTTTGAAGTTAACCTTGAAGGGAGCAGCCAACCCTACCGAGAACCACGATTCCCGAATCGCTATCGAATTGAAGGGATTCCTGTGACGGCTCACCTTCCAGAAGGACCGAGACAGCAGTTACGAAACCTCGTTATTGAAAAGAAAGGCATTATCCAACAGTGCTGGAAAATTATACAAGATGAAAGCGTCGGTGAAGGCATGGTCGCGACGGTGGCACCGGAGTCTACACCGCAATCGAGTCTTGTCAATAACGCCAATAGCCCTGTAGGTCCCTTAGTCCTCGCTTGGAAAAGCGCATTGGAAGCGCAGAATGTGCAAACGTATACCGATTTATGGGATAAGTCCGCCCGAAAGAAACGCGCCTCAAGTTTCCGCAGCGCGACAAAGTTGATGTCCCAAACCCACATCGTTGAAATCCTATACGCTACCTACAACCCCGTGCCAACCCAGAAAAACCGTTATGTCGTTGATGGCATTCGCGTAACCTTGCAGAGTGGCGACGAGATCATTGAAACTCACAATCGCACACTTACTATTGAGAAGAAAGGGTTTTTCAGGCGAAAATGGAGACTTATTAACGATCAGATTGGTGAAATATCGGGTGCCATTGCCCTCAGGCGGGCTGAACAAGTGAGTACAAACACGGTTTCGGGTGAAGAGTCCGGTGGCACTTTCGATGGAAATGCACCGATTGATACACATCTCAAAGTGAGACAAATCCTTGGAAAATGGCAGGAAGCTTGGGAAGGCAAGGACCTTGAAACCTACATGTCTACCTATTCAGACAAGGCTTTGATCACGCGCGTCACTGTACGGGATGCTAAAGAGTCGAAGGTCTACCTTACCAAGAAGCAGCTACGAACTAAGATGAAAAGATTGAACGCCATGTACTCCGACATCCAAGTTGGCATCTCGAATCCGCAGATTAATGGTGACAGGGCAGTAGCAGACGTTACATTCGTGCAGAAATTTACGGGGACCCCCGCAAGTGGTACGCGCCCGGCTTACTCGGATATCGGCACCAAAAAACTGAACTTAATGGTTGACCCAACCGACGGACACTGGCGAATCTATGCTGAAACGTGGAAGCGTTACGAAAATGTACCGGACTATCCAAAAATGTAGGGGAATGGTTGTCAGTTTTCAGTTTTCAGTCATCAGTTAAAGCGGAAGTTGCGGCAATCAAGGTGCCTCTTAACTGATAACTGTTCTCACTGCGAAGCATGATAGTTGATGACTATTAGCAAACATGCCCACCGAGTACCAAACCAAACGTAAGATTGAGTTCGCCGATACCGATATGGCAGGCATCGTCCATTTCACACGGTTTTTTGTCTTCATGGAATCCGCTGAACACGAATTTCTTCGGAGTTTAGGTACAAGTGTAGCAACCGAATGGGACGGAAATAAAATCGGATGGCCCCGACTCGCGGCTTCATGTGAATATCTAAGTCCGCTTCGGTTTGAAGATGAGGTGGATATCCGTCTCTGGGTCTCCAAAAAGGGAACAAAGTCGCTCACATATCAATTTCACTTTACGCGTCAGGGAGAGGATATCGCGCGCGGTCAACTCACAACGGTCTGTTGCATAACGAACCCGGGTGAGAAACTCCGTGCGATACCTATCCCTGATTTTATTGCAGATCAGATTTTTTAAATATTAGGTTTTCGCTCCGATTTTTCTCAAAATCGGGTTTCTGATGTGTATTAGCTGTATTAGGATAATTGTGGTTATGGAACAATCTTACACCGCTACCACTTCGCTTAAAATATCTCACTTATTCAAAGACTTCGGAGCCGTCAAGGTGCTGCGGAACGTTTCGTTGAATTTCACAGGCGGTACATCTGTCGTTATCACGGGGCCCTCTGGTTCTGGTAAGAGTACGCTCTTGCACATCATCGGTACCTTAGAAGAACCGTCGAATGGAATTGTGGAGATTAACAATACAAACCCGTTCACCCTCTCTGAACCTGAACTTGCGGCGTACCGCAATTCTGTGATCGGATTTGTGTTTCAGGAACATCACTTACTTCCGCAATATTCCGTGCTTGAGAATGTGCTGATTCCGACCCTTGCTTTCAAACAGGGAGCTGACGCGACCGAGCGTGCTGTTCAGCTGCTAAAACGGGTCGGACTCATGGATCGTCAATCGCACCGACCTGCTGAACTTTCAGGTGGTGAACGGCAACGCGTCGCGATTGCGCGCGCCCTTATTAATCAACCGGACATCCTCCTCTGTGATGAACCGACGGGTAATCTGGACACGGCTACGACTGATACCGTTGCCAACCTGCTCTTTGAGTTGCATCGTGCTGAGAAAACCCTATTGATTGTGGTGACACATAACCTCTCGCTCACTTCGCGCTTTGACCGGCATTTGCAATTGGTGGACGGGACTTGCACCATCGAAAGAGATGGCTAATACGCGCAACGGACATGAAAAAAGATTATGCCGAGATTCTCCTGGAATTCCCTTAAACACTTTTGGCAGATACATGTTGTTGTCGCACTTTGTACTGCCGTAGCGACGGGTGTACTTGCCGGTGCGTTGATTGTCGGTGATTCCGTACGCGGGAGCCTACGAAGTCTCACTACAGAGCGACTCGGTGCCATCCAACACGTTCTCCTCGCAGACCATTTTTTTCAACCCGATCTATTGCAGCGAGAAAATAAAGTGCCAGCAGTTCTGCTAAATGGAACAATCGTCGCACCACAGACACAGACACGGGCATCAAAGGTTAACATCGCCGGTGTCACAGACGATTTCTTCAGGTTTTGGCAAGCGGATCCCGCGCCGAATCTCAATGAAGTGCCTGAACAACCCTTCAACCCTATTGTCATTAATGAGGCACTCCAAAACGAACTGAACGTCCAAGTCGGTGATTCGCTGCTGGTAAACATGTCTCAAGCCGCAGACATTCATCCAGAATTTCTCCTCGGTGAGCGGGACGCAGCGAACGCCATCCAGAGCCTCCGTTTGGTTATCAGCGATATAATTCCCACTAAGAACGCGGGACGGTTCAGCCTACAAGCACACCAAAGTCTCCCGTTCAACGCTTTCATAGCACTCCCTGTTCTCCAAAAAGCACTTGGACAAGGGGACAAGGTGAACGCCGTATTTACTGCGGATACAGACGCAATTTCGGCGGCGGATCTGCCCTTAACCCTTGATGCCCTCGGATTGCGTATTAAGACGCATGAGAACCATTTCGATCTCCAGAGCCAGCAGTATCTCCTCGAACCTTTGCTCTCCGAAACCGCGCTAACGGTTGTTACTGAAAACCGTATCCCAACCCTACCGACACTCACCTATCTCGCGAATACAATTACTGCAAACGATAAAGCGATACCGTATTCTACGATTATTGCACTCCCGACAGATGAAGGAGAGTTTGCGAAACTGCTCAATATGCATACGACGGAAGCGCAGCACCTTGCCTATGAACAGGCGCGGAAAGAAAAAATTGGACAGGTAACATTGGAAATCGATAAACTAAAAAAAGAAAAACGAAAACTAAGAAGCACAAAAAAAGATAGGGAGCAGGCTAACAAAATAAATAAAGACTTAGAATTACTGCATAAAAGCTTACGTGATTCTGAAATTATTCTCAACAGATGGGCTGCAGAGGACCTCGGAGCCAGTGTGGGCGACATTATTGAGGTTACCTATTATAGCGTCAGCACGGACGAAGCGTACATTACTGAAACAGTCCTTTTTCGTCTCAAGGGCATTCTACCGATCGAAGGTATCACGGCGGATAGAGACATTATTCCTGAATTTCCGGGTATTCACGATACCGCCGATATGTCTGAGTGGGAATCCCCTTTTCCAATTGATTACACCTTGGTGCGCGAGAAAGACGAAACATATTGGGATGAATACGGCGCGACACCTAAAGCGTTTATTCCGTTGCAAATCGGCAAACGACTCTGGAAAAATCGATTCGGCGACCTTACGACGATTCGGATCGGTACTGCATCGGACGCAGACATTCAGGCGACACGGACGCTTTTTGAAACTGAATTCCTCAAAAAAATTCAACCTGAGCAGGTTGGCTTTCAATTCTTATCCCCACAAGCAGACGGACTTCAAGCTTCTACCGGTGCCACAGATTTCGGCATGCTGTTTGGCAGTCTGAGCGGTTTTATTATTATCGCTGTTGCCCTATTGGTTGCGATGCTTTTCCGTATCGGTGTAGAGCAGCGGTCGCGTGAGATCGGTCTGCTGCAGGCTGTTGGTTATCCGCTTGCCAAGATCCGCCGCCGTTTCCTTTATGAGGGCGCAACTGTTGCTGGTATCGGTAGTCTGTTAGGGTGTCTGTTCGCTGTAGGCTACGCGCAACTCATGATATTCGGGTTGCAAACGTGGTGGCTGCCTGCTATTGGCACACCGTTTATGGAACTCCACGTTAACCTATTGAGTCTAATCACCGGTATCCTCATCGCGTTGGTTGTCGTGATGGTTTCTATCCGCCTCATCGTTCAACAATTGGGACAAATACCCACGACTGCACTCCTCGCAGGTGAAACCGATTCTGCTGAGATAACCCTCAAACGACAAACCCAAAAAACGAAATCATCAACCTTGTCTTTCATTGTTAAGAACGTAGTTATTACCCTTGCAGTTGTCGTATTTGCCTTCTTTATTTTCTTTGATAGATGGTTCTCTGACACCTTTGGTATCTGGGTAGAAGCCCCGATAATCGATTTTTTAATATTTACTTTAAGTGTTATCGGTGTCGGGTGGGATGCTTTTGGTCGATGGTTAAAATCACAGCGCGTTCCAAAGCGGTTGAATAGGATACGGTTCGCCCTCAAAAATGCGGCACGCCAACCGGGACGAAGCACAACTTCCGTTAAAACCATCAGTTTGGCGTGTTGTATTATCGTCGCAGTGGGCGCGAATCGGCACGATGCCTCGCCTGAATCGGAGTATGCCTTTGTCGCCGAATCCGCACTCCCTTTGCATCATAGCCTGAATACACCAGAGGGTAGATTTGAACTCGGTTTTTCTGAGGAAACCGCTGAACTCCTCAGTAAATCAGAGATATTCCCGTTCCGGGTTCTTCCGGGTGAAGATGTCAGTTGCCTTAACCTCTACCAACCGCAGAAACCGCAAATTTTGGGGGCACCTAATGCCATGCTGGATGGATACCCTTGGAGTCAAATAAGAGTTGTTCAACCTGAAGGTGGTAGAGCCCCCGCTATTGGTGATATGAAGTCGCTCCGTTGGATTCTACATCACAACCCCGATGAAGATTTTATCGTTCAAGATGAATTCGGGAAACCGCTCAGGCTGGAACTTGAGACGATTGAGAACAGTCTTTTTCAGAGCCAGTTAATTATTTCCGAGTCTAACTTCACGAAATATTTTCCAAGCCAAAGCGGATACCAGTTTTTCCTCATCAAAACACCACCTGAACTGCGAGAAGAAACCGCGCAGGTCTTAGAGAAGACCTTAGGCGATTACGGTTTTGACCTTACATCGGCATCGGCGCGACTGGCAAGCTACCGCGCCGTTGAAAACACCTATATCTCTACCTTCCAAAGCCTCGGTGGTTTAGGTGTGCTACTCGGCACCTTTGGGTTGGCGCTGATACTTTTTAGAAATATCATTGAACGCCGCGGCGAATTGGCAACTTTACGCGCCTTCGGTTTCCGACGGCAGCTGCTCTCGCGGATGCTGTTCCTCGAAAGTTGTTTCCTACTCACTGTCGGGATGCTAATCGGAATTGTTGCCGGACTCGTGGCAATTCTTGGTTCTCAAGGATATCTCCCTTCTTTTCCGTGGGTATCTCTCACAATTACCTTGCTTTTCATCTTCGGTTTCGGTATAATTGCAAATGCAATTGCAGTCGCTGTGGCACTCCGAAGTCCACTTTTAAGTACACTCAAGTCTGAATAAGCGGAAGTACACTTTGCAACCCTACCGCATTGAAATTTGCGTTTGCGGGTGAAAAGTTTGTTGGCTCATGTATAAATTTAATGCAACTGTATCAGCGAAGCCAATAACTACAAGGATTAAATTTTCCTTCTGCATTCAATCTCGACATGAGCCAGTTTGTTCTATCTGGGAAAACACGCTATGCATTCTGTTAGGTTCAAAACTACGCCTTATATTATATGTGCAGCCATACTTGCTTTTTGCTGCCTGATGCTAAGCAGTTGTTCCAGTGATTCCGATCCCAATACGCCGAGCGCGGTCAATTATACAGCGCAGGGCTGGCGTTTCTACGAATCCGGTGACTACCCCCAGGCTTTGCTCAGTTTTGAGCGTGCAATCAACTTCGATGAAGGGCTTGCCGATGCACATAACGGTGTCGGGTGGAGCCATCTCAGTCTATCGTTGAATCCGCCTTTAGCGCAGGAAGCGTTCCAGAACGCCGTTCAACTTGATGCCTCGAATGCGGATGCTTGGATTGGGCTTGCAAACCTTCTCTACTTGCGGAACAAAGATACCACCGATTTCAGGTCTGCTATCCGGGCAATTGATAACGCACTCCAAGGCGATGCGCAATACCTCTTTCGGCACGATTATCGCTCCAAAGCCGACCTTTATGCATTAAAGGCTTCGTGTTACTACTATCTCGGCGAAAATCAATCCGCAGCGGTAGAGATTAATAAGGCACTTCAAATTGATACGACACATAGGACTGCTATTACCCTACAAAACCTATTGAAAGAATAAAACTGACGGTTTCCAACGACTGACGGCTGACGACTACTAAAGGAGAAAAATATGTCTCAAAACGTTATAACATCTACAAAGTTAACCAATTTAACCCCTGCCCACAGTGGAAAGGTGCGCGACCTCTACGACCTCGGCGACGAACTCTTGATTATATCCACTGATCGGATATCCGCCTTTGATGTCGTCTTGCCGAACGGTATCCCTGATAAGGGGAAGGTCTTAACCGGTCTCTCCAAATTCTGGTTTGACTACACCGGGTCCGTTGCTGACAATCACCTCATTACGACAGAAGTTGAAGATTATCCCGATGCCTTGCAACCCGATGCGGAACTCTTAAACGGACGTTCCATGCTCGTCCGAAAAGCGGATCGCGTTGATGTTGAATGCGTCGTCCGCGGCTATCTCGCCGGTTCCGGTTGGTCCTCCTATCAGAAAACCGGAGAAATCTGTGGGCAAAAACTGCCTGACGGATTGCGAGAATCTGAAAAACTTCCAGAACTCCTGTTCACACCGACGACCAAGGCGGAACAAGGTGAGCATGACGAACCTATCTCCATTGATGAGATGCGTAACGAAGTCGGCAGTGAATTAACAGATCAGCTGATTGATGTTAGCTTTGATCTCTTCAAAGCTGCCAGTCAACACGCCGAGAAAGCTGGGATTATCCTCTGTGATACCAAATTTGAATTCGGGCAACGCGATGGAAAACTGATTGTTATTGATGAAGTCTTCACACCGGACTCCTCCCGTTTCTGGCCCGCGGATCTCTATGAACCCGGTAAACCGCAGCAGAGTTTCGATAAACAGTTCGTTAGAGACTACCTCTCGGAAATCGGTTGGAACAAACAACCGCCTGCGCCTGAGTTACCAGAGGATGTTATCTCGAAGACAAGCGAGAAATACCGAGAGGCGTATCGTCTCATTGTTGGTGAAGAACTGTAAATCCCTTCTATTCTATTTCGTAGGAGCGAGTTGTGCTCGCGATACCTTTTTCAAATGTTATTTCATTGAACCTACGGAATCATACAGGAGAATCGACAAATGCCAGGTCCACTGGACGGCATAAAGGTCTTAGATTTGACGCGGGTCCTCGCCGGTCCCTACGCAACAATGTTACTCGGCGACCTCGGCGCAGAGGTCATCAAGATTGAACAACCCGGCACAGGGGACGAATCACGCAATTTCGGCCCCTTCAAAAACGGGTTTAGCCTCTACTTCATGAGCGTGAATCGCGGGAAACGGAGTGTCACGCTCAACCTTAAAACCGAACGTGGACAAGCAATATTCAAACAGTTGTTAGCACATACCGATATTGTCGTGGAGAATTTCCGACCGGGAACAATGAAAAAATTGGGACTGGATTATGACACCTTGAAAACTGAACACCCATCGCTGATTTACGCAGCGTGTTCCGGTTTTGGACAGACCGGTCCTTACGCCCAACAAGGTGCTTACGATATGATTATCCAAGGCATGGGCGGCATCATCAGCATCACCGGTGAACCGGAGGGACCGCCCGTACGTGTCGGTACCTCTATCAGCGACATCACTGCAGCACTCTTTACGACAATCGGTGTTCTTTCTGCCTTACATCACCGCAATCAAACAGGGAAAGGACAGTTTGTGGATATCGCGATGTTAGATAGCCTTGTCGCTGTTTTGGAAAACGCTGTCGTCCGTTATTTCGCTACAGGCGAGGCACCGAAACCTCTCGGTGCCAGGCACCCCGCGATTACGCCGTTTGAAGCGTTCGCCTCCGCGGATGGACACGTTATCATCGCACTCGGAAACGATACTCTCTGGGCAAAGTTCTGTGAGCATGTCAATCGGCAGGATCTTATCTCGGATGAACGTTTCCGAACAAACGCCGATCGGACGGAAAATCACGCGGAACTGTTTCCTATCCTTTCAGGTATTATGTCCAAGCGGACAACCGATGACTGGATCGATGCGCTCGGAGGAATAGGTGTGCCGTGCGGTCCTATCAATGCGATGGACAAAGTGGTGAGCCATCCACAGGTAGAAGCACGAGAGATGATTACCCGTGTCGCGCACCAGATCACAGGCGAAGTTGAAGTACCGGGGGTACCGATCAAACTGTCGGAAACACCGGGGAACGTAGACGCACCGGCACCGAGCCTCGGTGAACACACAACCGAAGTCCTCACCGATGTCCTGAAAATGTCTCCAGACGAAGTGGCAAAGTTAAAACAAGACGGCGTTATCTAAAAGTAGTTTACTATTCGTAGCACTGTCGTACCGTAAACTGTTAGTTTGCGGGCTGTTATACATAAACATTTTAACTTTATCGAGAAAGCAAACCCTTAACAATGAAGTACTGACTGCTGATGACTGATGGCTAACGGCTACCCTACAAAGGAGTTCGCATGTCAAACAACACGGCACAAGCATTACACGGAACAAACCTGCTGACAACAGAAGGAGACCTCGCCGCACAGATGGTTGAGGTGCTTGATGGTTATGTGAGCGACGCGGTGGCGGATTCCCTTGAAAAACGGGAAACGTTGTGGCATCGCGACTATAGTTCTCACGAAGCCTACGCTGAATCCGTGGCACCGAATCGAGAAAGACTGAGAAAGCAGATCGGATGCCTTGATGAACGGCTCCTGATTGAGGTGCTGAACTACGTCGCGACGACAAAAGATGCCACGCAGATCGCAGCAAATGAGAATTACACCGTATCCCGCGTCCGTTGGCAGGTGTTTGACGAGGTAGAAGGCGAAGGGCTCCTTTTGGAACCGATGCACAATGTCTCCGTTATCGCACAGGTCGTCGCGCTCCCGGATGCCGACTGGACACCGGAGATGGTAGCAGGTATAACAGACGAGTTGCCACCGAATGCACAGTTTGCGAGACGTTTAGCAAAAGCAGGGTGTCGCGTCATTGTCCCACTTCTTATCAACCGCGACGATACCTATTCCGCTAACCCGACGATTGGCACGAAGACGAATCAGCCGCATCGCGAGTTCATCTATCGGATGGCGTATCAACTCGGTAGGCATATTATCGGATATGAAGTCCAAAAAGTCCTATCGTTAGTGGATTGGATGTCTCTCTCCGACCTACCGATCGGTGTTATCGGCTACGGTGAAGGTGGACTCATTGCTCTCCACAGTGCAGCGGTCGATACACGGATTCAGGCGACAGTTGTCAGCGGATATTTCCAATCGCGGCAGGAAGTATGGCGGGAACCGATTTATCGGAATGTATGGGGGCTGCTACACGAATTTGGTGATGCCGAAATCGCAAGTCTCATCGCACCACGTCCGTTGATTATTGAAGCAAGTCGTGGACCTGAAGTCGCTGGGCCTCCGCCAGTTCGTGATGGCCGCGGTGGTGCTGCGCCCGGGCAACTTGTCTCACCGCCAGTGAATTCTGCCAAGGCAGAGTTTGATCGCACACACAACTTTTATCAGCAACTCGGCAGTGCGGATGCCTTGCACTTCGTTTCTACTGTGGATAGGTTACCGGGTTCTCAAGAGACGTTAACCGGACTGCTCGCCGGACTCAATGTTGAAAATGGACATATTGACGGGTACCACGCTACCGATTCAATGACAATTGACGATTTTGATTACGAAGTTCGGCAGAAACGGCAGTTTATGCAACTGGTGAACTTGACCCAACGCTTTCTACGCGAAGCAGCATCACGTCGGCAACAGTTCTTCTGGGACAAAACCGATACGACTTCACTCGCACGATGGGAGGAGACGTGTAAGAGTGCCAAAACCTATTTTTGGGATGATGTTATTGGGAGGTGTCCACCTCCTGATGTGCCTGCCAACCCAAGGACGCGACTCATCTATGACGAACCGCGTTGGAAAGGCTACGAAGTCGTCCTTGATGTCTGGAAGGACGTTTTCGCTTACGGCATCTTACTCCTACCAAACGACCTGCAGCCGGGTGAACAACGTCCTGTTGTCGTCTGTCAGCACGGCTTAGAGGGGAGGCCGCAGGATACCGCTGATCCGAAGATTGAATCTGTCTATCACTCCTACGCTGCGCAGCTCGCGGATAGAGGGTTTATTACCTACGCGCCGCAGAATCCCTACATCGGTCAAGATGCATTCCGCGTCATCCAGCGCAAAGCAAACCCGATAAAATGGTCGCTCTTTTCGTTGATCGTCCGTCAACATGAACGGACACTCGACTGGTTGGCGGAACTGCCTTTTGCTGACGCAGCTCGGCTCGGGTTTTATGGGTTATCTTATGGTGGTAAAACGGCGATGCGTGTCCCCGCACTACTGGATCGATACGCCTGCTCAATCTGTTCTGCCGATTTCAACGAGTGGATCGTTAAAAACGCGACCTTTGATTCCCGATACAGTTATATGTTCACAGGTGAATATGAGATGCCGGAGTTTGATTTGGGAAACACATTCAACTACGGCGAGATGGCGGGTCTAATCGCGCCGCGTCCGTTTATGGTGGAGCGTGGACACGACGATGGCGTTGCCCCGGATGAGTGGGTCGCACACGAGTTCGCAGTCGTCCGAAGACTTTACGTCCGATTGGGCATTGCCGATAGAACAGAGATAGAATTCTTTGACGGCGGGCATCAGATTAATTCAGACGGCACCTTCAGTTTCCTACACCGCCACCTAAACTGGCCCGAAAGAAACGATTCATAATTCCATACCTGATAGGTGCGGTTTGAAACTGGAGTCCATACCCGTTCCTGGAAAGTGTACCTACTGACAACTGAAAACTGACAACTGAAAACTATTAAAAAACTATGCTTTATTCCATCACTGTAAGCGCGGGATTAGAAAACCTCGCGCGCGAAGAATTATCAGAACGCTTTAGCGAGACAGGGCATCTGAAAATCCTGGAACGCAAACCACAACGACTTATCTTCCAATACACTGGTAACCCAAAAGACCTGCTATCTCTACGCACAGCAGAGCATCTTTTTCTCATCTTGAAGCAGCTGCCGAAGATGACCCGTTCACGCAGCTCCTTAGCAGCGTTGACCGCTTCAGTCGCGCGCTTCAATTTCAAAGAGACGTTTGAGTGTTGTCGGCAGGTGGGGATCCGTGTCCACAAGCGGATGCCATTCCGAGTAACAAGCCGACTCTCAGGGAAACGGAACTTTCGACGCATCGACCTCCAGCGCGTTGTAGAGCAGGCACTGTTGAAACGCGGCTGGTATCTGGCATCGGCGAACTCAGCACTGAATGTCTGGGCGGAAATCCATGGCGACGACGGTTATATCGGTGTCAAGCTCTCAGGAAACGATATGGCACAACGTCCCTACAAGCACGCACATATCCCGGCATCCCTCAAACCGACGTTGGCGTATAGCATGGTCCGCCTCTCGCGTCCACACCCGAACGATGTCTTTTTGGACGCGATGTGCGGTGCTGGCACTATCCTGTTAGAACGTGCACTCACGAATCGTTACGATTATCTTATCGGTGGTGATGTCTCCACAGATGCATTAGATGCAACTGTGGAAAATTTCGGTAGGCAACATCAACCACGCCAATTCTTCCATTGGGACGCACGCAGTTTGCCACTACAGTCCAACGCAGTCGATAAAGTTGTCTGTAACCTCCCATTCGGTGAGACTGTTGGAAATCTATCGCAGTTAACGAACCTCTACCGGCGTTGCCTCAAGGAGTACACACGCGTCCTGAAACCGAAAGGACGGATGGTACTCCTCACTTCGCAACGGACGCTCCTTGACGACGAACTGGAACGATTGCGTTTGCTCGATGTCCGACAACGGTTAACAGTCGATGTCCGTGGAAAAAAAGCGTGGATATACGTCATCCGCTCCGCATAACACGCTTTCTAAATCCATCGGCTTCTTTTTCGCTGGCAAGGTTTTGCTGCGTACTCGACCAAATGCGATCTGCGTTCCAACCTCACCTCGGTTCAGAGGCATACGCGAAAAAGGCGGAGTTACAAACCCCGCCTACCTACTACTGATAGCTGATAGCTGACTGCTGATGGCTATCCAACCTCCGGCACCCGCACCGCGACCTCTTTACCGGCTGCATGCGACCGGAAAATACCGTCCATAATCACGTTTGTAAGTAAGACACCCTCCGGCGGTATCGGCGAAGGCGCATCTGCTTTGACCGCCTCTCGGAACGCGATCATCTGTGCCGCCCAATTATCAGACTGCGGGAATCCTGAGAACTGGATCGTCGTCATCCCTTCCGGTGGGTTCGGTTCTGCTGTTAATCCTTCTGATTCGACAAACTTCTTGAGTTCACCGGCATACGCATCGGCATAAATAACCGGTCCACCCAACGAGAAACCCGCTTTCGTCCCAAGATGAAAGTTGCCACCGAGAGAGTCCTGATGCACCGCCCAAGAGATTTTGAACACCATCACACCACCATTCTCAAAGCGCACCCACGCCGCACCGAACTCTTCAACATCCATAATATCCCGGAACCTCGGATCCTGCTGCGAGATGTAATCCTCGGTGATCGCAGAGACCCGCACCGGTTTTGGATACCCCATCGCATACAGCGAAGCGTGCATATTGTAGACACCGATATCCACGGTTGCCCCCGCCCCCGCCGTCTTTTTATAGATGAACGTATGTCCCGGATTCCCGCGCCGCCTACAGCCTGCAGATTCAGAATAGTAAATATCGCCGAACAATCCCGCGTCAAACGCTTTTCTTATAAATTGGATCCTTGGATCAAACGTAGGATTGAGACCGATTTGTAAGATTTTGCCGGATGCCTTCGCTGCACGCACCATTGCGGTCGCATCGGAAAGCGTCGCCGCCATCGGTTTTTCACAAAGGACGTGTTTACCGGCGTTCAACGCTGCCACTGTCGGTCGCCGATGCCCCTGATTGTAAGTGCAAACACTCACACCATCAAGTTCGTCCATTTCGAGCATTTTGTTGTAACTGGAAAAAGCGTTCTTTCTCGGGACACCCCACTCATCAGCGGCTTGGTTCGCTTTACTTTTAATGATGTCACAGACGGCGATGATCTCGAAACCGCCGACTTTCTCGTAGGTACTCCGGTGTGCACGTGAAATGCCACCTGTTCCAATAATACCAACTTTGACAGTCATGCGCTTATCTCCTCATAATAAATTCATGATGAAATGTAAAACATGCAGACAGTAAAATATGCACTCTCCACTGACAACTAACTGCTATACCTAAATCTCTGGCACTCTCACCGCAACTTCTTTTCCTGCTTCGTGCGATCGGAAAATACCGTCCATAATTACATTCGTGAGGAGAACACCTTCTGGCGGTATCGGCGACGGCGCATCCGCTTTGACGGCTTCACGGAACGCCGTCATCTGTGCTTCCCACACATTGACCTCAGGAAACCCGGAAAACTGGATCGTCGTCATACCCTCCGGTGGGTTGGCTTCCGCTGTGAGTCCTTCGGATTTGACCAGCTTCTTGAGCTCATCGGTATAAGCATCGGCATACACAGTAGGACCGCCCAGAGAGATGCCTGCTTCTTTACCGAGACAGAAACTCGGACCGAGCGAATCTTGGTGAATCGCCCAAGAGATTTTGAACACCATCACACTACCATCTTCAAAGCGCACCCACGCAACTCCGAACTCTTCAACGTCCATAATTCCCTTAAACCTCGGATCCTGCTGCGAGATATAATCCTCGGTAATCGCAGAGACCCGCACTGGCTTCGGATACCCCATCGCATATAGCGAATTGTGCATATTATAGACACCGATGTCTACAATCGCCCCGGCACCCGCTGTCCTTTTGTAGATGAACGTCCGCCCAGGGTTCCCGCGGCGTCTGCCGCCACTGGATTCGGAATAGTAGATGTCGCCGAGCAGTCCTGTATCAATCACCTTCTTCGCGAATTGGAGTCTCGGATTAAATGTGCTATGGAGACCGATCTGCAGAATTTTGCCGGACGCTTTCGCTGCGCGCACCATTGCAGTCGCATCAGGGAGCGTCGCCGCCATCGGCTTCTCACAAAAGACGTGTTTGCCAGCGTTCAACGCCGCAACTGTCGGACGGCGATGACCTTGGTTGTAAGTGCAGACACTGACCGTATCAATTTCGTCCATCTCCAGCATCTTGTTGTAACTTGTGAAGACGTGTTTTCTTGGGACACCCCACTGATCGGCAGCCTCGTTCGCCTTACTTTTGATGATGTCGCACACCGCAACGATCTCAAAACCACCGACTGCCGTGTAGGATCGATGATGCGCCCGCGAAATACCACCCGTCCCCACAATATCCACTCGAATCGTCATACTGTTCTCCCTCACAAACAGAATTGAATTGCCATAAGAGTTTAGACCAAATCGGTTTGCAATGCAAGTGGAAAATGTGTTTCTATCAGTAATGCTCGGTGTAATTGTTCAGAACCAGGGTCCCCAACCGTTACTGGAGAAGGAGATTTACAAGATTCAAGGATTTATAGAACGATTTTGTCAGACTCATCCGAGAAAACCATCATACCTTGTTCTTTCCTTGTTGTCATGCCTTCCCAAAACCCGTAAGGTGGGTTCTCAACAGCACCATAAGTGTCAATTTAAGAAAGAATAACCGTCGCGACCCCAGGCCGGTAGGTTCGGTTTCCCAACCGAACCGGATCCGACGCGGAAACCTTGAATGCCTTAAAAACCTCTTCAGTCCCGTAGGGACGGCATTTGTGTAGAAATGTGCATCGCCCAAAGACCCAAGCCCCAGAGGGGCGGCATTTGTAGAGATGCTACTATGAAATAACGAGAAATATCCCTAAACTGACATCTATGGTGCGGTTCTCAACAGCACCGATTAAGAGTAAAAATTAAGAGTAAAAAGGTGTGAGACCGAATTATCCAGAGCCATTCAATTGTCACATAACTTCGATTTTTTTCGTACATATCTCTTCCCGGTAGGAGCGAGTGTTTTTGCTTGGGTATTTCTTGTCGCTCGCGATCCCTCCGCGAAAATGCCCGAAAAACCGAAAACTGAATGGCTCTGCTGAATTATCTTTCCGTGCTTGACAAATATTTTATTGCTTTTTAAGTTTATATTATGATACTATTAGTCGTTCAATGTTGAGTTTTAGGATACAATCTTTTTAGTTTGATGCGTGCGTCTTGTGTCGTAAATCGCCAATCAACCCGGT
>VYCT01000257.1 GCA_009843785.1 Candidatus Poribacteria bacterium
ACGGAAAAATCGGAGCGGAAACCTAATCGTTAAAAAATGATGGGCACATGATTTAAACGACTTAATCGTAACAGATCGCCTCAGGTTCATCGAAAACCCGATTTTGACAACGGAAAAATCGGAGCGGAAACCCAATCGTTAAAAATACGGAAAAATCGGAGCGGAAACCCAATTGTTAAAAAATCTAAATCTCCGTATGTATGCGATGGTGCTTGCACTTGTCTGCGTCTGGGTGATTTTCACACTGCTGACCGGCGGCACCTTTCTCAGCACTCGGAACCTGTCGAATCTCTCCCGCCAAGCCGCCGTCACTGCTATCCTCGCTGTCGGCATGACCTTGGTTATCGTCTCTGCCAACATTGACCTATCAGTTGGTTACGGTGCCGGTTTACTCGGTGCAATCGCAGCGATTGTACACGTATGGTGGGGGCAACCGATTCTCGTCACGCTCTTCATCGTTATCTGCATCGGCATCCTGATGGGACTGATGCAGGGTTACCTCGTCGCATATCAGCGAATCCCGGCGTTTATCGTCACACTGGGCGGCTTTTTGGCGTATCGCGGCTTGATGCTGGCATTCACCAAAGGCGAGACCATCCTACTCCGAGACAATTGGCTCAAAGCGATTGGGAACGCTTACCTCTCGCCAACACTCGGATGGGGGCTTATGGGTGTCGGACTCGGCATCAGTGGCTACCGATTTTATCGACAGCGTGTCAACCGGCTACAATACGGAAACCCGGAGCAAGCGTCTCTGCCCGTGTTCCTATTGAAAATAGTCGGAATATCGGCACTGATTGTCGCTTTCATCGCCGTGATGAATGCCCACAAAGGGATTCCGTTTCCCGTGTGCATCCTATTCGGACTGGCGTTCGTGTTTCATTTCATTGCGAACCACACCCGTTTCGGACGTTACGTCTATGCGGTTGGCGGCAATGCGGAAGCAGCGTACCTTTCGGGGGTTAATGTCCGCGGTATTATGTTGCGGGTGTTTGCGACAATGGGCGCGTTGATGGCGATCGCCGGTGTCGTCATGACTGCCAGGGTCGGGAGTGCGAGTCCGGAAGCCGGGCGGTTGCTGGAGTTAGACGCTATTGCTGCCTGCGTTATCGGGGGTGCGAGTCTAATGGGTGGACGCGGGAGCATCTTCGGTGCGATTTTAGGCGCGTTCGTCATGGAAAGTCTCAACAACGGAATGAGCATGGCAAATATGGACGCTTCATGGCAGGATATTATTAAAGGCGTGGTGCTTGTCGCAGCCGTCGGTTTTGACATCGCATCACGAAGGCGATAGCGAAAAAAATCAGCTGTTTGTATTTTTTTAAACCCTTTCCACATAAATTCTCCTCTTTATAACTACAGTCTAATTGGCGAAATCTAATTGGGAATTTGTCTATGCGATATGATTCATCAACGTACACAGATTTGACAGACGAAGAGCTCATTCAGCGTGTGCAAGACGGTGATGAGGCGGCATTTGCGCAACTCGCAGCCCGCCACAGTTCCAGAATTTGGCAATTGGTTGTTTTTAACTCCCGTCAGATCCGAGATGCTGAAGAGATCTTTCAAGACGTTTGGGTGGCAGTCTGGGAAAACATCGGCGGTTTACGCGAAGTCAGCAGTTTCGGGGCTTGGCTCCGAAAAATAGCCTGGACGACTTGCAGAAGGTACTACGCCACCAAGTCGCACACCAGAGGCGAAATACTTCAGAGTGCAGAGCAACTCGCTGAGACGATCGATCGGGATGTGCTTGCCCGTTTCCGGGAGACAGAACTTCGCGCGGCTGTAACGGAAGCCGTACACCACCTTCCAGAGCGGGTCCGAGCGATTGCGGTGTTGTACTACTTAGAGTTGTGGACTGTCAACGAGATTGCAGAAGAACTTGGTTTGGCGGCGGGTACCGTCAAAACAAGACTTAGCCAAATTCGGACGCTCCTACGTGAGGAATTTGGTGTTGAAGAAGTTAAGAGGGGAATAACTATGACGTATGAGAAAGAAGTCGCAAAGCCGTCAGGATATAAAATTAAGGTTTATGAAAAAGAAGTCGCAAAGCCGTCAGGGTCCAAAATTAAGGTTTTTGGTGTCGGCGACGCGGGGGGTAACGTCATCAAACGGATGATAGCAGCTGATTGGAAAGAAGTCGAATTTTATGCTGTGAATACAGACTTGGAAGCACTCCGCACGTGTGAGGGCGCGACGCAGATACAGATCGGGGCTGACACCACGCAAGGATTTAGCGCGGATGCGAATCCAGAGATAGGTAGAAGTGCAGCTGAGGAAAATCTGGCGACACTTGACGCTGCGCTTGCAGGCACGCGTCTACTTTTCGTTGTGGCAGGCATGGGTGGCGGAACGGGCACAGGTGCTACACCTGTGATTGCATCCCTTGCACAAGAACGCGGTGCCTTGACAATAGGTGTTGTAACGCGCCCGTTTGACTCTGAGGGACAACGCCGCGCTGAACAAGCAGAATACGGACTCCAAGAACTTCGGGAGAACGCAGATGCTGTGATCGTGATTCCGAATCAGCGACTCCTTGATATCGTAGATGCGGCACCCGCAACGAATAAAGCGTTTCGTATGAGTGATGAGACTGTGTTACGCGGTATTAAAACTATTTCCGAGATTATTACGGAATCAGGTGAGATTACCATTGACTTCGCCGATATAGAGAGTGTCATGAAGAATGCGGGGACAGTGTTGATGGGTGTAGGGAAGGCGAAGGGTGAAAACCGGGCGCGAATCGCTGCGCAGAATGCTGTCTCCTCCCCGCTCTTAGATGCTTACTGTTACCCACAAGTTTTTTGTGTGGTGTATGTAGAGGGTGGTTCTAAG
>VYCT01000318.1 GCA_009843785.1 Candidatus Poribacteria bacterium
GTGTTATACCTGCGAAAAGGACAACACCAAAAACGGACAATTGAATGATCCTGCACGAAATCATGAAATCGCAAACGTGTGTAAATATTTTGTTAAAAGTTCAGATTGCAAGGGACCACGAGAGATATTTGGTTGTATATTTTCAACATTTTCCCGTCTATATTGGACATTCTGCACACGGTTTTTCTGAACGGACGCAGGACTGATAATCCAGAAATGAAAATTTAATTTGACAACCTATCATGTAATATTGTATAATAATTACGTGTAATTAAATTAACTGTGTTTTAAAAAAGGAGATTTATAATGCCAGAATTGAATCCAAAACAACAAGGCAGAAGGCAACGTGGGAGACGTGGACCGCGGCACCCAAGAGGCCCGCGTAGACGGAATAATGTGGTTATGGTCAGAGTTGATGAGGAAAATCTCAGTCGGATTGACGAACTGGTGGAATCAGGACAATTTAACAGTCGTTCTGAAGCGACAGCATTCCTCATCGGTGAAGGTATCAAGTCCAAACAGCAGATGTTTGATAAAATGGCGGAAAAGATTTCTCAAATCCAAGGCTTGAGAGATGAACTTGAGGTGATGATTGCCGAAGATACAAAACCATCCGAAACCGCTGATCAGAGCACAGATAACGCTCAATAGGCTGGAGGGAGTTGATGCGAAAGCGAACAATACAGATGACTGTTTCTCTGACTTCAGTTCTGTTTTTTCTTGTCACGATTCCGATGTCGGCACAACGTCGAGGTGCTGCTGAGCCTCCAAAGGTCCCCGAAGGAATAACGATGCATCGTGACATTGCTTATGTTACAGATGGACACGAACGCCAAAAACTCGATCTCTATATCCCAGATGAAGGGGAAAATCTTCCACTCATTATCTGGATACATGGCGGTGCTTGGTTGGGTGGAAACAAGAGACACTATGTTCCAAAGGCGCATCTCAAGTCAGGCTATGCAGGTGCAAGTATCAACTACCGTTTGAGCCAGCACGCCATCTTTCCTGCACAAATTGAGGATGTGAAAGCCGCTGTTCGGTGGCTGCGCGCCAATGCGGGGACCTATCGTTTGGATCCAAACCGGTTTGCAGCGTGGGGTTCGTCTGCTGGTGGACATCTCGTCGCCATGCTCGGTACAACTGGCGACGTAGAGGCGTTTGAGGTAGGAGAAAACTCAGAAGTATCCAGCAAGGTACAAGCGGTAGTAGATTACTACGGTCCCACCGATTTCCTTCAGATGGATGCCCACCGCCTGCCTGATGGACTGGTGCACGATGCACCTGACTCGCCAGAGTCGAAATTGGTGGGCGGCCCGATTCAACAACATAAGGATCGCGTCGCGAAAGCGAATCCAATCACTTATGTGTCCAAAGACGATCCGCCTTTTCTGATTATCCACGGAGATCAAGACAAACTTGTTCCGTATCATCAGAGTGTGTTGTTGAAGGATGCGTTAGAAAAAGCGGGTGTATCGGTTAAGTTTTATAGGGTGGAAGGCGGCGGTCACGGCTGGTTTAGGGATCCAAAGGTTCCAGAATTGACGAAAGTTTTCCTTGAGCAACACTTGAAGCAGATCCAATCGCGATAGGCGCGTTTTTCAACCGCGCCTACGCGGCTACTTCAACGTTTCACAGCGACCGAAACGCCATCGCGGAGTGGAATAATCGTCGTGAACACATCTGGGGAACTATAGAGAAGGCGTGTCAGTTCTCTAACACCAATTGTCGCAGCGTGGAACCACTGCTCCCGCTCATCAAGTTCTTCTGAAGGACTACCAGGTTCCTGCGTGACAACGCGCCCACCCCAAATCATGTTATCTGTAATAAACAACCCGCCACTCCTAAGTCGTGGAATCGCTTTCTGGAATGCTTCGGGATATCCGTCTTTGTCGATGTCGTTGTAGATGATATCGAACTCGCCTTCGGTTTCGTCAATGATTTCAAGCGCATTACCGACCCGATAATCGATGCGATCCGCGATGCCACCGCGGGCAAGATAACCCGCTGCGCGATCGGCGTTCTCCTGCGAACCGTCGGTGCAGATAATAGAGGCTTCCGGTTTTTGCAATGCCTTCGCCATCCAATACGCTGAATAGCCAAAACCCGACCCCATTTCAAAAATCCGTGTTGGATTGGTCAACAGCACCAATTGGTGTAAGACACGCCCAACAAGTGGTCCCACAATCGGAAAGCGGTTTGCGCGTGCGTGTGCTTCCATCTCCGTAAGCACTTCATCGCGTTCAGGGATAATGTCGAGTAGATAATCGTCAATCGACGGGTGAAGAATATCCAAACGTTGCATAAATCGCTCCTTGCTGGCGCGGTATCAGTTGGCTGTTTTTAATTACTTTCTTCTCTTTTCCACCGCTCAAGCGGGTGTTCGCGTGGCGTGAGTGGCATATAGACCCGTGCCTCTTGCCGATGCGATTCCCATGTCGTATGAATCATCTCAAGGCAATCCCGGCCGTCCCTACCACTCGCAAACGGATCGCGATCTTCCTCAATGGCTTCAATCAGGTCGCGTAGCATGAGGCGTTGCAATAGCAGCCGTATTGATGCTTTATCTCGTGGATTCCCTTGCTCGTCGAGGTCTTCGGAGGATAGATGCACGGGTTTCCACGCTTCTGCAGGTGTCTTATGTTGCCCTTTGTGGATGAACATCGTTGTGCCGACGCTCTCTCGGATAGCGATCCTGCCTTCGGTACCGATAATATCAATACCGTAGGCGTTATCGTTGGTCTGTGGTTGCGCAAGGAACTGTACATCGGCGTGGATGCCGTTCTTGAATCGGAAAGAAGCGTGTCCGCGTTCTCCAAGTACAAGTCCAGCATCGCGATCGTGTGGGTGAACCTCTTGGGTATGTTTGATGTCATTAACAGTTGATTGCCGCCCATCCATCTGAACGAGATGTGCGTGTGTCCATTCGACATCACCGCCAAAGAGACGCAACCAATCATAAAGGTGCGTGCCCATCTCCATCAGCGAGTTGCCTACCTTGCGTCCGCCTTTATCCGTTGCCTTCAGCAGCACAACATCCCCGATTTCGCCTTTTTCGATCAACGAAAGAACGTGACGATTGTAAGGACTGGCACGTTTGATATGATTAATGGCAAACTTGACGTGGTGTTGGTCGCAGGTTTCAACCATTTCATCGGCTTCAATTAGGTTGAGGGCAGTCGGCTTTTCACAGAAGACGTGGATGCCGCGCCGTGCCGCTGCAATTGTTGGAGGATAGTGCATAGGTGCCTGCGTTGGGACGATAACGATATCGGGGTGTTCTGCGTCAAGCATCTTTTCATAGTCGTCATAGATGGCTTTGACACCGAACCGTTCGCTCCATGCTTTTGCCCGTTCTGGATTGATTTCTGTGCCAGCGATGAGTTCGCAGTTCGTCTCTAACTTTACCGCCTGGGCATGAGAGCCACCCATGCCCCCCAAGCCGATAATCGCGATACGATAATTGTTCATGCGTGTCTCCGAAGTTTGTCGAGAAGAGTGTGCTGGTTTGCAATTATCATAGCAACTTCAAAGCCAGAGCGCAACAAAAAAGTTGAAGAAAATACTGTAAATATAGTTCAATAAAAGGAGGAATCAATTATCATGGTATCCAAGAAAAATATAAGGAATGAAACAGATGACAAAAGAACGTATTCGGATTTTAGTTGATACTTCACGCGATACCGGCTGGTCAGGTGGATTGATACGAATTGAGCCGGACAATATCTATCGAACCACTAACAACCAAGATTATCTCAACGAAGCGGTGCTAAAAAATTACGATGTACTGACGATTTGCAGCTCCACATCGCTAAAATATACCGATGTGGAGCTCCAACTGATCCGCGAGTTTGTAGAAAATGGCGGTGGGCTGCTTTTAGCCGCCAGCACGAACCGATTTGAGCGAGATGTCCGTGAGCCGATCTCGGAATTAGGGATCAATCACGTCGCATCTCTTTTCGGTGCACAATTTCTTCCGTTACCTGAAGGGCAAGGCGAAATGGATACCGACGCGAATCCTTTGCGTGGCTATTCAAAGAAAGACCTCTGCCTCACTCACCACGACATTACCGATGGATTGGAAATTGATGACCTGGGTCTCACGTATTGCGGTATCCTTGATATCCCCGCGGAGGGTGGCGTTTTCCTTGAACACAGTGAGACGGGAAAACCTGTTGGGGCATGTCTCCGTTTTGGATCGGGACGCGTCCTATTAATCAACACACAACTCTTTCAATGGGAAAACCATCCTGTGTCTGGGCGATTCATCAATTGGTTGGGCATCAACCGTGTTTCTTTGACAACGGATACACAGACGATTCCCGATGAAATTCCGATCAAGGAACAGGTCAAAGAGGACGGAAAGATCAAGGTTTTCTATACGCACTTCGTCGAGGCGCGTGTAGATACCTGCATGACGTTTGCTAAGAAACTGGCGGAGGAGATGCTCTCGAAATTCCCGGAAGGTGAGAAAATTGAATGGAAAATCGATCTGATTCCGTCGTGTGTTCATAAATATGGCTCCAATTGGGAGGATTCGGTCATGACAATCGGGGCGTGTGTCAGTCCTGCGAAACTCGCCTATTCGCTCGGTGTTGAGGCGAGTGGTTTGCTCGCTGAGAAAACGCCGTTTGGGAAGGCATCGAATGTTCTGTTTGATGGCTACCAATTCTTTTTTGGTACCTGGGCAATGAAATTGCTCGGATTTAAGGCAGAAGCGACGGAGATGCTCTCCGAATTCGAGCAGCAATTTCAAGAAAGCGACGAAGTCAAAAAATTGATTGACATCACGAAAATTTACGAGCAACGATCTCGTAAGCCGATCTGGATACTGAAGGCACTCCTTGAGAAATATGGTGACACCTTGTTTGTCCAGCTCACCCAGATATTCTCCGAAAAGCGAATCGATACAGAAGAGAATATGCCGCACCGAACCTTCTCACGGGTGGATAGACAGATCCATTATCTCAGTCGAACGATAGGTGAAGACCTGTTTCCATGGTTTGAAGAGAACGGCACGACTGTCCATCGACTCCCATTGGAGTTTCCGAATAATAGCGACGAATTTGCGGCGGAGGTTCGTGGATACCTCAACACAATGATTCGGGACACGAACATAGGGACAAGCGATAGAATCGATGCAATTGATAGCCTCCTCAAAATCACTGACGACGCTGAACATCGGATTTCGGCGTTGGTTGCTAAACTGGACACGGCGGACAAATACGAACGACTGATTACAGCGGCAAAGTTGATCAATAGCTGCGATGACCGGGCAGTGAAGGTGCTTGAAGAACTAACAGTTGAAACGGGGGATGATGGACTCGTAGCGATGGCAGTCCTAATGTTGGTTCGTAATGGTCAAGGCGGTGAAGTCGCGGATCGGCTCGTGGAGATTGCGCTGCACCAAGATTACAGATACCAACTTGAAGCTGGACATCTACTTGCCAAAATTGGGCATTCGGCAGCCGAAGCGTTCTCTTACAAAGAATTCACGGACAAAAATGGTGCGCCTCTCCTAACGATGGATGTCAAACGCAATGCGGAATTATATCACTATCCGACCATCGGCGGCGATCGCGTTGCTATTTGCAACATAATTCTCCATACACACCATTTCCCTCACAACACGCATGTTCCGGGTACGTATGTGAGTTGGGTGCATACTACGCCAAAGTATCGCCGAAAGGGATTGGCGCGGTGGGCATTCGGTGCGTCAATGTCGCATGAACTCGTCCGCCAGTCCTCTTGTATCTCTCTTCATACCGGCACGGACAACGATGCCCATGGCATGTACAGGAATTTTGGGTTTGTTGATGGACTATCAACGCGAGAGTTCACCAAAACATTACAGCACGAACAAGCAAAAGTCATCGAAGGCTTAGTCGTCCGTCCTTACGCACCTGGGGATGAGGTCGCCATGGCAAGTGTACTCAACGCATTTTATGCCGACCGGGTGGAACGCAGACCGAGACGTGCCGAAAGGCGCAGAACGTCGGAAACTCGATTGATTTATCTCGCAGAGAAGAGTGGAGAGCTGCTTGCATATGTGCAAGCGCAATGCAATAAGAAGGAAAAGAATGTCCGAATCACCGAATTCTGTCTTAAACCCCTGTCGTCCGAAGATGCTACACATCCGGAAGGGTTTCTTGAGGATGTTGGTGCTGCACTGCTCTGCGCGTTGCATAATGAACTGGTGAAGGGTGAATATAAACGGATTCGTTACGAACCCGAAGCAGAAGGTGACAAGCATTACATCAGAACGCTGTTCCACAACTTTGGCTACACGTCGGAGGATGTAGGTTGGGTATGGATGTTCAAGATCGTTAATTTGCCGATGCTACTTGACGAACTTTCCCCACTACTTTTGAAGCGACTGAATGAAAGCGATGATTACAAGGGCTGGCAAGGGACAATCAGCATCAAAGGTTCGGAACACCAGGCAAGTCTTACCATCAAAGATAGCGAAATTCGCGTATCGGAGGAGGTCTCAGAAGCGACTGGAATTTGTCTCTCCACAGATGATGACACGATCACCCGTTTCATTTTGGGGGTCACCACACCCTACAGAGCATATCTACAAAATCAATTACGCATTACGCCGACAGCTAACAGTTCGGTAGCACGCCTGTTGGGAACGCTTTTTCCAAAACATTAGAAACCCATCATCGCTCGCACAAACGTTGTATGACTCGTTTTCCGTTGAAATAGATTCGTGGTTCTCCGGTGACCTGAAAGAATGATAATATAGAAGCCGAGCCAACTGCCCCTGCTGATGATTTGCGTTTCAAAAATACGGGTTCGCAAGTCAGAACGGTATAGGTTTGGAACGCGCGTGTCCGCTGGGAAGGTTTGTAGGTAGTTCCTGAAATTTTTATCCCGATTTGTAAATTTCCGATACTGGAATCCGCCAATGATACTTAACCGCTGCGTAAACTGATAATCGAGACGGATACCGAGAATATCCTCTCGACTTCGACGATTGAATCGCAAATATTCAATCGGTTGATCGTCGGTTGGAAGGAACAGGTCTGGGTTGAGTATTCTTGGAATTTCTTCGGCAGTTCGGTCAAAAGCGCGGTCCCAGACGTACTTAACCATAGGTGTTAGCGTTAAATCTTCAGCAATTTTGTTGACATAAGGGAGTTTTACAAGCGGAATCTCGTATCTCGCTTTCAGAATAGTGAGCTGACTACGGATGTTCCGTTCGGGGTAACGGCGTTTTTTCCAATTCGCAGCGTTATAGATTAAACCGGTGTCAGTCGGGTCAAGTGCATTAATTCCGTGATCGGGATAGAATGCGCCAAGCCGGACTTGATCAATTGGCACCATAAAATCAACGCGCTCATCGGGTTCAAAGTTTTCTGATCCCGGATCGTATTCAACATCCTTGAAAAGTGCATTTTCTGCATCTTGTTCAAACTGTTTTTGCATGAGAACGAACAATTTGGCTTCAAGGGTCAAGTTTGATACTGCGGTATAGATGCATTGGAGCGTTGTTGTATTCACCCGAGCGTTGTAAAAATCAAGTTCGTCATTAATGTGAATCGGTTCCAATTCTCCAACAGGCAAGACAAGTGTGTAATCCGGAATATCATCCTGCGCGCGTACGAATCGATTTTGGAAGTCAAAGCTGCCAAAATCGGGGATGTCGCGTTTATAGGTTACATGTATGTATTTGGAATTATTCTTGCGCCTACTTGAAATTTCGCTTTCGTTTAACCAACCCATTTGGACAGTCAGGTTATCAAGCAGATTATATTTCGCTTTAAGGTGATACCCCTGACGATCTATCCCGTATTCGTATTCGGGTTCAAAGTCATCCTCAATCGTATCAATGGTACCGTTATTGTTTAGATCAATAGGGCTGGTAAACACAGGTGGGTCAGCATCAAAGATGAGAAAATCTTCTTGATAGTCTAATACGCCGTTCTGATCTCGGTCATCAGCGTGTGGAATTACGCTATTGAAATTAATGTTATCGGGCAAGTCATTGTCATCATCGTCATCCTCAACCAGCGTATAATTGATTGCGTCCCACGGAATTTGTTCTTCTGGAAGGTCTGCCAAAGGTCTACCACGCTCGTTGCGTTCAAGCGTGTAAATTTGGCCGCGATTCGGATGTGCTCCGAAATTCAGGTAGTTAGTTGTGTAGCCTGGGTCAATATGATACACGACCCCTTCTAAGTGGAGTTTGCCAAAACGAGATTTAAGTTGAACGAACCATGCCGTTTCTCTACCGAGTTTTCCGTCGCCATTTTCATCTGTGCCATCGCCACCTAAAAAAGCTTCAAAACGTTCGCCTTCAGTTTCCGAGTAAGTGGGGATACCATTTGCATCTACGGGGAGACCGCTGAGAAAATCAATAGAGACACCTGTTTCTTCCTCACCATCTGACCCTTGAATAGTCGTTTGGGTTCGACTGAACCCTATTTTATCTTTCGGAATAGTCGGGTACTGTTTATATTTACCATTAATAGAGTAGTGTGCCCTGACGAAAACATTGCTGACAGTCCCTTCAAGGTCAAGTCCATAGAGCGTTGCTGCGCGTGCGGCACCATAGCGATATCGGACTTTCCGAGGTCTCCCTTCCCCTTTCCATTGCGTCGGATTGTCTACAAGTTTTTTTCTGTTTTTGGTGTAATCTGGAGACTGTCCATAATTCCCCGGTGCCTGAATTACGTCGCGATACGGCATCTGAATACGACCATCCGTGGTTTTAATCCATTCTTGAAGGTCAGGACTTTCCTCTGCTCTATTTGCTTCACTAAAGCCGATGACTGCGATATTATAATCACCTGCCACAACCATGTCAAAGACAACGGATTTGACGGTTCGCGGGTCAATGTTAATCTTCTCATCAGTCAGGATCAGATCGTATTTCATTTTATTGAAACCGTTGACAATTTTCCACTGCCCGTCAACGGCATCGCTTATTTCAGAAGGCCCCCCAGCGTGATCAACCGGAACGAGCTCGTTAGCAAAAACATCGAATCGGTGCGTCATTTCAGGTAGAAGGGCGGGTTCAACGCCTTTCGCTATAGCCGCAAAAGATAATTTTTCAAATCCTTGTGTAACAATTGTAATCTTCATGCTTTTGAAAGCTGCACCGACACCGGCTTGGATATTATTGCTATGTCGGTCCGGATCATAAGAACGAAAATCTGTGAATGCCTGCGTATGATTGTCTTCAGGTGAGTCATCACGAAAAACAACGGATATTCTTTCAGGCGGTGTATTTGCGACAGTCCCCATGAGTGAACTTATCAAACGTTCTGGATGTTCTTTATGTAAATTGACATAGGTAAATCCGACGCGGAACATTTCGCCTAAAAGTCCTTGTCCACGAAAACCGATGAGGCGGGCGTTTTCTATGTTCCTGACACCGCTTGATTGGTTCAAGCCGTTTCGGCGTCCAAGATCCCCTGCGAGTCTTTGCACTAAGGTATCATCTGTTAGTTTAATAGGATTAGAAATCCGTGAGTGGATGAGGCTAAAGAGATGGTGTTCTTGGGCAAAAGAGATGTCCCACCGAAGTCCATCAAATTCAGTTTTGTATAGAATATATCGGTTTGGAAATAGAGTCGCCGGTTTGAAACGCATGTGATCGCCAATAGCAAACTCCGTATGTCTACCGAGAAAAGTTTCCTCAACCAAGATGGTACGGTCTAATTGCGTCGTGAAACGAAGGCTATCGAGTTGTCCGCCCCATCCAACAACCAATTTACCGTTCTGATCAAATTCTTTCTGATCAGTATACGTATTAAGTTCATTGCCTTCCACGATCTCTTTACCGTAAAGGTCATAGAAGAATTGTGGTTCTTCTGCCAATTGGAACCTATTTGAGAATTTAGCCTCCCCGTCAACTGCAGGCAAGAGCGGTTGGTATGGTCCGAGACTGTCGGCACCACAACCATAGAATACAGACGTACTCACGACGCAAGCCGCTACAAGCAGAAAATTAATTGCTCGTTTTAACTTATCCATTGGTTAGGTCCCTCCTTACGGACAAATTAACAGGAGACGTTCAAATTTGTGCATCCTCTGAATACCGTCGCGAATCTTCTGCGAATCAAATAGGTGTAGTTCCGGTCATTGTCTAATATGGATTCGGTATAGGTTACCGCAAAAAGTGGCAAATTCCGTGCCAACCTGAACAGGACAACACTGGAGGGATTTTTTAGCGAAATGTCCAGAAAGGACTGCCCGAAATAGTGATAAAATAATCAATCTCGTTTGTGAGTGGTCTGCTTCAGGCGAGCCCATGTTGTTACAGCCTTTCCCTGCAGCTGTACAGAGACAGGTGGAATAACCGGAAGTTCGGCACGGTAAACGCCGTTCTCTCGCGTACCCACGTATAGTCCGTCTCCGTACGAAAGGAGCGCGTCAATAGATAATCCCTGAAGCCCCATGGCAGACCACGTCTCTGATTGGGCATCAAAGACATAAACACCGTGAGCGGCTAATCCGGCAAATAAGTACCCACCGCGGACAGCGAAACTATAGACGTACGGGCGGTCATTTGAATCTTCAGCGTTATCAATGGGCAATCCATCCATCGGATATTCCCACGTTTGCAGTGTTTCACTCCAACGTCCAACGCCTCTTTGACCTGCGACATACAGTCGACCTTGAAGCACTGCCCAATCATTAGTGCGGTCACATTGGGAGAGCGGAAGATTTTGCCATGTCTGTCCATCGTCGGGAGATCGCGCCATCGAATTGGTTGAGATGGCAGTCCATAGATAACCGTCGAACGCTGTTATTGCGTAGATGCTATTGCCCGCATACCACTCCTTTGAAACGTCGTGCCACGTCTCTCCACGATCTGTTGAGATGTAGGTGCCCCCGTGGTACATCACATTGATGATCGTATTGTCGATGATAAGGATGTGTCGGACTGTGCCGTAAAAGTGTTCTCCATCTACATCTTGGAAGCGTAGACCCTCATTCAAGGGTTCCCATGTTTCTCCGGCATCATCTGATCGGAATATTCCGTGTCGCCATGTTCCGACATAAACGGTATTTCCATCGGTTGTAAGTGTGGTAATGACCTCATCTTCATTTCCGAATGTAGTAATGACCTCATCTTCATTCCCGAATGTAGTAGGCGACCATGTATTCCCACCGTTTTCGGAGAAAAGTAAACCCGCTGATGTACCAGCATAGAGTCGATGATCTGCCCCTTCGAGCGTCGATACATAGTGCATGGGTGTACCCTTATCAAGTCGGATCCACTCCAATTCTAAATCAAGTTCCTGTGCCCACGCCGTTCCGACCACGATAACCCAAAAAAACATTTGTGTACAAAGCCGAGTCCACATTGTTTTACTCCTTTTTGTGTTGTCTGTGGGAATCATAAAATCCTGCTATCTGGCAGCAGAAGAGTAGACCTTTCCATTTTTTCATGATTTTTCTCCTTGCATATAGTGTTTCGAGTTGATAGGTGGAGCGATGCGGCAGTTGAGAATAGGAAAGCCGATTGCATCGCTCCGTATTTCTCCAAGGAGAAAGGCTCTCCTACGGTTTACTCAGCGTTGTCTAATATGTTAGCAATTTTCGTGCCAATGCCAAATACGTTAAATATGCCCATCATCGTGGTGTTATCACTGTTAATGCACGCCGCATTTGGGCGAGTCCACCGCAAAATTGCACAAAAAGGGGCGAAACCGTCTAAAAATGCCCGAAGAAGTGCAGTCTTGGCAGTCCAAATCAATCTGATACGAAAGGCGTGATACCAGTCTTCACTGCTTGAGTTGTCCCCATGTGGTCGTAAGTTTCTTCTGTGCTTCAACCGCTAAACCGCCAATAACACCGCTCCTCCAGAGATGATGACCGTTTCCAGATCTATCTGTGAAACGGCTAAACTCTGGTGCTTCATCGAAATGCCACAACGAAATCGTCCGTTCATCGACCTCAAATTTCCCTTTTGGCACTTTCCATTCTGGTCCGTCATATCGTACCACATTGGAAATCCGAACTTCATCAATGTAGCCTTGAAATTTTACATTTTCCCCGACAAAATGGCTCCGCGCTTTGTCTTGTGGGACGATGCCACCAATACGAAGCGGTTTGTCTGATTTGATGAGATGTCCACCCGGGCAGCACCAATTGCCGCCCTTACCGTTGAATCCTTTCCCGGCTGAAGCATCATAAATCGCTGTGACGTGTACCCATTCTCCTTTGGGTACAGGGGTGCTTCCAGCAATGAGTCCGCTATCTGCCCCTTCGTGGTGACCCCACGCGCCTAACGCGTCGAATCTGCCGTGAAGCACCAGACCAAATCGTCCTTCCTGACCGATGATTGACCAGAAATCGAATAGCTCAGGCGGTTCTTCAAAGTAAATCCACGCTTCGGCGGTCAATCCCTCAAACTCTTCATCGGGAAACCATGGCTTGACCGTCGCCACAAAATCGTGTTTTTCATCCAACCGTAACATGCCACCGCCCGCGGGTGAAGGAGGCGGTAATGCTTTAGCACTCAGCGGAATTAATATTAGTAAAAAGAGAGTGGTGAGAATGTGTCGGTATATCATTTTTAATCCCCTTTATCAGCAATTGTGTAAAATTGAATTGTCTCAATGCGACCGGCTCCCGTCATTGCGTGTTTTATAATTTTGATAGCGTCTGTTTTGGCGATAAGTGGGATTTCATACGGAAACTGAATTCCGCCGTGTACTTTCTTGGCGGGTTCCCACTGATTTCTCTTGTCACGCACGTGAATTTCAATGTTTCGGATTTTTCCAGAGCCAAGAAGCACAACTTTCCGAATATCCGCTCTCTCTGGGAGCGCATAAATTTCTCCGTTGAAAGTCGCCTTTTCACGCACTGGACGATCGATCAAGACATATTCTTGCTCCGTAAAAAGCGCAGCACAACCAATCTGTAATAAAAACGCGAGGATAAAGAGTAAGCATTTCCACCTATTCATGATTCTTTCTCCTTTGCACATAGCACAAACTGTTAGAGGGAGCGATGCAGTAATTTGAGGTAAGGGAAAGCCTTTTGCATCGCTCTGTATTTCCCCAAGGAGGTAGACTCTCCTGGTCGGTTCGCAGTATTTATGTGTGCAATTTTCATGCCAAGACAATTCAGGGGTGAAATCGTGTTTAAAGGTAGTTTTCTCGTAAATCTACCTGACAAAATGTTTTCAGTGTTCAATTTTTGGACAGTTTTGTTTAAAACTGAAGGTAATCCTGCAGTTGAAAACCACACTTACTCTCACTGTGAGGCAAACTGGTAACCGATAACTGATAATTAGTGTCTGTAGAACTTCTTGACATTAGCGAGTCTTCCAAGTATACTTAGCAGAAAAAAGAATGCTTATCTTTGAAACGAATCGAAAACTATTGATATAGATTTTGATCATGGGTAGCACGCGAAGGAGAAACGCTAATTGATGGTAGAGAATACCGGGAAAACACTTCCGAAAAAGGTGATATATGAGACCGATATCTGTTCCGACGTAGATGATGTCGGTGCATTGGCTGTACTACATGCACTGGCGGACGGTGGAGAAGTGGAGATCCTTGTGGTTTCCTTCAACGAAGTCCATCCGAGCGGTGCTAACGCCATTCGCGCCATAAATACATGGTACAACCGCGGTGAGATACCCGTCGGCATCTATAAAGGTGATCTCACTGACCCAGACCCGTCAAGGTATCTGGATAAAGTCGCTAATTTTCCGCACAATCCACCTTCTGTTGAAGTGCCGAGTTCGCTTGAACTCTATCAGCAAGTGCTACGCGAACAACCCGACAACTCCGTAACAATTATCAGCGTCGGGTTTCTTAACAATCTTTACGATCTCTTGAAAACCGATCCGGATCTCATTTCACAAAAAGTCACTGAATTGGTAGTGATGGCACTGCTTATCGACGATCCGTTCAATACACGCCAGCACAATCTCGTTGATAAGTCGGCGTATGTGATCCACAATTGGCCTACGCTGCTTGTTATTAGTCAGCACGGCGAGACAGTACATACTGGTTTGAGATTGGCAGAGGCACCTTTTGAAAATCCGGTCCGAGAAGCATATTGTCAATATTTCGGTGGGAGCTACGGTGAACGCTCCAGTTGGGACCAACTCGCGGTTTTATACGGTGTGCGCGGTCTCGGCGACTATTTCGCTGAAATTACAGAGGGCAGTGGCAGGCTATTGAATGGATATGAATGGGAAATGCAGCCCGGTTTTCGCTCTTATCTGGATCCGTTGCTATCGGATAGCGAACTTGCTGATATTATTGAGGATTTAATGGTCAAACCGCCACGGAGATAATCCAAAAAGGAACACCAACCACAATGGCAGGCTTTTATACAATTGAGAAGCGAGATGGACATTGGTGGTTCGTCACACCCGATGGCGCGCTGTTCTGGTCCATCGGCATGAACCATATTGACTCGGCTGCGTTACGGTTTGCAGCGTCGGACGGTGTGTGGGAGCGCGAGTTCGGTAACAGCCATAAACAGTGGCTACGCGCAGTCGCTGATGATCTACAGGACTGGGGCTTTAACACGATTGGCTGGACCCAGGAAGTCGTAATTATCACCGAAGGCTACCATCGCCATTCGCGCCCTTTCACTTATGAAGAATACCAATGGGCAGACATGCCTTACTGCCACCTGCTGCCATTCACCGAGGCACATCAGTGGCAAGTTGAGGTCCGTATGCCGAACCTGATGAACTCCGACTTCGAGGAGTGGTGCGACTACGTCGCTCGCGATGAATGCGCACGTTTGCGCGACGATCCGAAACTGATCGGCTACTTCTACTGCGATTGTCCGCAGTGGGTGCATACCTCGCCTGACACGAAGTGGCGTGGATCGTTAGTCGATCCAGACCTGCTTGAATCGGAGGCGGGACGTCGCGAACTCTCTGCCATTGCCGAACGCTATTACAGGGTCACCCATGCCGCTATCCGTCGCTACGACCCGAACCACCTCATCCTCGGGGACCGATGGGAAGCAAACGCAGTGCTACCCGAAGAGGTGGTACGTGCAGCACTGCCCTATGTTGATGTGCTCAGTTTTCAATGTTTTGGGACAGTGGAGAATATCTCCACGAAGATGCAGCGTTGGGCTGACTTCGCAGATAAACCTGTGCTGCTGGCTGACGCGGCGGGGCATATACGCGCCCATGGTGATACCCGCTGGCCCCCGACAGCAGACCGCTTGCACGACGCAGACCACTATCGCCAGGTGATGGACGCGCTCTGGGATATCCCACAGTGCGTCGGATACCACCTATGTGGTGCCTACATTAAGAACAACGCACGTAAGTACGGATTTCGCGACCACGCAAACAATCAGATTGACGAGACAGTGGCTGGTATTCGCGCTGTCAATACCGAAATGCAGCGGAGACACAACCGATAAATTAAAAGTTTGTACCTCGCCTAATGGAAGGTTGCAATGGCAAGATATATCTTACCAATAGTAATTTTCACGGCTGCTTTTTTCTTAAGTATAGCATCTACCATGAATGGAGAAAAAAAATCAGAGGTGAATATGGTTGAACGTTGGGGAATACTTGAATTAACCTTGAATGGACCGGACACTGGAAATCCGTTCACCGAGGTCGAATTAACAGCAGAATTTAAACAAGAGGACCGGACTTTCGAGCCACACGGGTTTTATGACGGAGACGGGATTTATAAAATCCGCTTCATGCCGGATGCAATCGGCGAATGGACGTACACGACGAAAAGTAACCGCGTCGAACTCAACAGCAAGACCGGGCAGTTTACGTGCATCGAACCCTCTGAAGGGAACCACGGCCCCGTGCAGGTCTATAAAGATTACTACTTGCAATACACTGATGGGACCCCTTATCATCAATTTGGGACGACCTGTTATGCCTGGGCACATCAAGGTGAGGCGATGGAGGAACAGACGCTCGAAACGCTCGCCGAAGCTCCCTTTAACAAGATGCGGATGTGCATTTTTCCAAAAGATTACGTCTACAACAAAAACGAACCCGTCCACTACCCGTTTGAAGGCAAACCCTTAAAGGATTGGGACTTCACAACATTCAACCCTGAATTCTGGCAGCATTTTGAACAACGCGTTCAGGACCTCTTAGACCTCGGTATTGAGGCGGACATCATCCTATTTCATACTTATGATCGATGGGATTTTGAAAATATGGATGCCGAAAGTGATGATCGCTACATTCGTTACGCTGTTGCGCGGTTAGCAGCGTTCCGTAATGTCTGGTGGTCCCTCGCAAATGAATTTGACATTATGCCCGCGAAAGAAGAATCAGATTGGGATCGGTTTTTTCAGGTTATCAGGGATTACGACCCGTATCAGCGTTTACGTGGTATCCACAACTGCCGACACTGGTATGACCACAATAAACCGTGGGTGACGCATACAAGCATCCAAACCTCTAACATGGCGGGTGGTATTAACTATCGCACGCAATATGGAAAACCTGTTATCTACGACGAGTGCCGCTATGAAGGCAATATCCCGCATGGGTGGGGAAATATTACCGCGGAAGAGATGGTACATAACTTCTGGGCAGGTACCCTATCTGGATGCTATGTCGGACACGGAGAAACGTACGAGCATCCAGAAGACCTCCTTTGGTGGGCAAAAGGTGGCGTGCTTCGCGGTGAGAGCCCTCCACGGATCGCGTTCCTTAGAAAATTCATGGTAGATGCCCCTGCATTTGATACGCTTGCGCCGATCGGTGATGACAAGGGACAGTATATCCTCGCGAAACATGGAGCATACTACCTGACTTACACAACCGCACCGCAGACGATAACACTCGACTTGAAAGGCGATCAACCCTATAAAGTCGATCGTGTGGATACGTGGAACATGAAAGTCGTCCCAGTCGGCACGGCACACCCCGGGGAATATACGTTCGCTGCACCGCACGGTGGTTTTGCCTATCGCTTTACGCCGTATGCCCCCGGTGAGAAACTCCGTCCGGAAGCGAAAGCGTCTGCCGATGTGCTACAAGGGAGTGCCCCGCTCACAGTGTCTTTCTCAGCAGCAGGGGATCTGGCACACCACTGGACCTTCGGAGACGGCACAACGTCCACTGAATCGAATCCGAGGCATGTTTACGAAAACCTTGGTCAATACGTTGCAACGCTCACAGTGATGGACGCGGAGGGTGACACGGCAACCACATCGCTTGCAATCCATGTATCCCCCGAAGCACCCGCTGACATCGGGACACACACAACATTCCCCGGCTCGCGCGATGGACTCGTTTTTCTCTGGCATGGTGCTCTTGAAGGGAGTGGAAACATTGAACCCCGCGGCGCGGCGACAATCGGTGAAGATGGACAGATGGACCTGACCGGTGGTGCGTTTCTTACCGAGGGTGTCAATGACGCACTTCTCGCAGCCTGTCAGGCAAGCAACCAATTGACGCTTGCGTGTCTTGTTACGACGGATAATCTTGACCAGGGCGGTCCCGCGCGGATTATCTCATTCTCAAACGACATTACGCACCGCAATTTCACCTTCGGGCAAGATGGAAACCGTTTCGCCTTAAGAATCCGCACGCCGCGGACCGGGACGAATGCGTTAGGCGGCGAGTTCCATTTCGGTAAAATTGAAGCGGCGGAACCGACGCACGTCATCGTCAGTTATTTTCAAGGGAACGTCTACTGCTATATTAACGGTGAACTTGCCCATGTTAGCAATGGAACGCAAGGGGATTTCAGTAATTGGGAACGCTATCCGTTCCTTTTCGGTGACGAAGCGAGTGGTGGTCGAAATTGGGAAGGCAAACTGAGTCACATAGCAATCTACAGCCGATTCGTCGGTGTGGAGGAGGCAACACATCAATTCAAACTGATTCAAGGTGAGTAAAGATTTGCTCGGTAATTTCACTCACACCATCGGTAGGATTGAGGCTATAGCCGCCTAACGCAATCAAGTCAGCATTGCCTTTTGGGGCATTGTCAAGGCAGCTTGGGTCAACAACAAACAGTGGTAGATTTAGATCCAGTGCCGCTTTCGCAGTAATAAAGGTCCCGCTCATTTTACCTTGTGTATCCCGCTCAGGTCCAGATTCAATGACGACAACCACCTTAGAGAGGGCACACACAAGTTGATTTCGCTCCAGCGAATTCCAGGCACTCCACTTGGTATCTGGGTCAAATTGTGAAACCACAAGTACATCTCGGTCCCAATTGAATTTCTGAAAGGCACTTTTCTGACGCAGGTGCTTGATGCCGTCAGATAGAACGATTGTCGTTGTTCCACCTGCTTCTAATGCCCCTAAGTGCGCCTCTAAATCAACACCTTCGGCATATCCAGAAACGATATTTATTTCGTTACCTACGAGTTCGCCAGATAGGTCTCTCGTCATACGTATCCCTTTGTCCGATACATCCCGCGCACCAACAATCGTGATGCTATCTGATATGAGGCGTTTTTGCTGCCCTCTAACAAATAGGATCGGTGCAATTCCAAGAATGTCTGGTGGACAATCTGGGTGTCCGGGGTAGATAATATCGATCCCGTGTTCTTTAAGTTGCTCGTATGCTGCGGATACCTGTTCGCTATCCTCTTCGCGGATTTTTCCCTTAAGGATTTTCGCCAACTCAGGAAATCGCGCCGAGAGATCGCTTGGGTTGCGTGGCAACGTTTCTGGCGTTAGGTTTTCTGCTTCCAATATTTTTGCAATAGAGGCAAGAAGTTTGGGACCTATACCGCGCGTCTTAAAGAGTCGGAACCAGAAATAACCGCTGTCAATGCTCATTTTTCTATCCTTTCCTTTGTGAAATCAGTCTATCATGTTTTGTGGTCCGGATCAACCGAATTTCACAGTGCTAAGATCACGCGGAATTCAACGCTTCTTGCACTGGACATCAATTAGGCTTCATGTTATACTTAACACTAACATTGTAAAGCATACGGAGAGAATCATGCCAAACATTACAGAAATGAACCCTACCGAATTCAGCGAGTTACTCCACACGCTCGTCAACGAGGAACTGTTTAAATCTCGAGAACGACTTGCTGCATTGCTTGCTAAGGATAGTCCGCAAGAGGCATTGGAGGCGGAGTTCTTCCATTTCCACGGCGATTACGTGGATTTCGCTTATTGGTTAGAGGACTACGAGGAGGACCCACTCGAAGGGCTCACACCAGATACACCGCTCGCCAAGAAACTCAAGCGGCAACGCGAATATGTCCTCGCTAACCGCAAAACAACGCTCAAAGAGCGGAACTTTAGACGGATGGGACTTTATCTATACAGCGATCCGATGCCGGTGAAGAAAATTGTTGAGTTGCCACCCGATGAATACCGCAATCTGCTCCGTTTCCTCGTCGCCCAAGAACTCTTCCCGGTACGGGAGCGGCTCGTCGCGTTGCTTGCGCAGAACCCGTCAGATCAGGCGTTGGATATAGCATTTCGGGAACTTTACGTCGCTTATGAACTTTTGGAGGTCGCCTTTGAGGACTACCACTACGATCCGGACGAGGGATTGGAGTTGCGACCCGAGTTTGCTGAAGAGTTGGAGCAACGTATAGCCGATCACGAAGCAGGAGAAGCGAAAATGTTTACACTTGAAGAGGTTGCCAAAGAGTTTGGGGTAAAATTAAAGTGTACACGTTAGAGGTAGACTCGCGTGCCCAACGGGATATGCAGCGTTTTCATCCCACTGTCAGGGCGCGGCTCCTTGACAAGCTGGAACTGTTATGCGAAAATTGTGATAATCACCCACACAAGGCACTCAAAGGCAAATTCAGGGGTAAATTCAGCTTAACAGTTGCTAAAGATTATCGAATCGTTTATTCCTTTAATAGACGCATTCGGGTGGTGAGTGTCCACCAAATCGGGCACCGTAGTAAGGTCTATTAGTTATCTGTCCAAATCTTGGATTTGCAGGATTAGATGCTTTCGCGGTTCCTCAGGCATCTATCCGATATACACGAGTGGCGGTGTCGTGGAAGAGCGCAGCGCGCTCATCGTCCGAGTAATCTGATGACAACCGTTTGAAGGCATTATACATCACATGGTAGGAAAACGAGACCTTATCAACAGGGAAATTGCTTTCAAACATGCACCGCTCCGGACCGAACTGCTCAATACAGTAATTCATAAAAGGTGCTATAGATTCGGCTAACTCTTCAGAACCGATCGGCTTTTCCCGCTCATGCCAATCAAACCCGGTGCGCGGCATTCCGATACCCCCGAGTTTTATATGGACGTTCGGACACGCCGCCACAGCAGCGATCCCGCTCCGCCAAGTCGCTAATACTTCATCATCCCTTCCACCGTAAGGACCGACCCGCAGCAACCCACCAATATGATTCAGAATAATCGTCAAATCCGGTACAGCTCTCGCAAAATCGGCGAGTTCAGGCAATTGTGGAAAGTACATCCACACCTCAAAGGACATCCCCATACTTGCCAGTACCTGGGCACCGGCACGGAAATCCTCACGCGCCAGTTGTCCCGCTGTTCTGTATGCGGAAGTTCCGCCTATTTCTGGATGTGGATCCGAAGTGACAGAGTGTCGAATACCGCGAAACCGATTGGGACTCGCTGCCTGTAAGGCTTCCAGTACAGGCGCGACGCGTTCCCCCAAGTTCAGGTTCGCATGCCCGACGATCGCAGTAGCGGCGCGGCTCGTACCGTATAGACCGCTTGCACTCGCAGCGGCTAACCCTTGCACGAATTCGACTTCACCGACGGGGCGCATCTCCTCTGGTCCGTCAGCACGATACATCGCTCGCGCCTCAACAAACACAGTAGAACGGACATTGTGTCCACTGTCGATGTCTGCAATCAATTCGTGGAGCAGATACCGTTGGTACGGAATACGCTCGGTTCGGAAATCCCAAAAATGGTGGTGCGGGTCACAGATCGGAATCTCTGGTTCCAGTGTCGGTTCCTCAGTTAAAGCAAGCCAGTCGTTGCCGCCAAATGGCATAGAATACCTCCATCTCTATAGTCACTCAAGTTGTTCGTTCCACTCCTCACGTACACTGTAGGGTATTTGTGTATTTTTGTCAAACAAGTTTTGACTCCTTAATTACAGAGGCATTCAATTTTAAGAAATTATTGGATTTCACGTCTTTTTTACAGGATCCGGTGCCCCTTCCCAGTAACGGGTGGGGACCCCGGTTCCAAACCGCACCATAAGTGTCAATTTTAGAGAAACCGCATCGGAACATCGTAGGTTGGGTTGAACGGATGCCACCGAAACCCGCTGAATCAGAGAAAAACACAACTTGCGCCAGAAACGCAACAGCTACCAGAAATCGAGTGAAACCCAACGCTTTCGCTGTGAAGGTTCCGAGATCCTGACAGGGTAAAGTTGGGTTTCACTACGTTCATAGGTAGATATAGTAGGATATTAGCTTTCAGGTGTGTTTGGCCTACCAACATCCGACTTCTCACCACCGTTCAACCCAACCTACGGGACTTCACGAGGCTGCTGAAACGTCCCTAAATTGACACCTATGGTGCGGTTCCAAACCGCACCATAGGTGTCAATTTA
>VYCT01000248.1 GCA_009843785.1 Candidatus Poribacteria bacterium
ACATTAATAGTAAAAATTGAAGTTGCGAATGGCTTTTTTATGCTCTAAGTCCTTTTGTAAAGTTCAATACTCCCTTCATTTAAAGTTCTGAAGTTAATATTCACATTGAAATGACATAGAAAATTGAGTCCGAGCAAGGCTTCTGCCTCTGAATCTTCGTCTGAATCTAAACATGAACGGGGTAAATCCCTGCATACAACTTCAATATCTGAAACAGTTTCTTTTATCGCCGTAAGACTTCTAACATTGATAAGTGGTCGGCATTCAACGTCAGTTGCTGACACAAATTCTACTTGATCTGCTTTTGATAAATCATACCCTAATTCTAAAGCAAGCCTTGTCGGAATTACAGACACAGCAGCACCAGTATCTAATACAGCCATTACATTCCTAAAATCACCACCACTCGCACTTTCTATAATAACGGATACTTCAATCGTGCCAGCAAAAAGTTCAAAATTAATACTGCCCATTAAAATAAACGCAACTTTCCTAATCTGCCCGTATAACGTATCGCTGCATTCCCTCTATACTTTGCCGAAAACTCACTAATCCCTTCGCGAGTAGGACTATGCGCAGCAACAACACCTGATATTAAATGAGGATTCGGGTGATTATTGTGATCTACTATAAAAAGCCACCGCTTGGGATACTTCTCAACCATTTCAGCAAAGGTCAAATGCTCACCACTCATATAACTCACCTCCAAATATAATCAAACTCTAAATAGTATAACATTCCAAAATCTTATTAGACAACCCAATCCTAAAACCATTCGATTTAAGTTGAAAATCCATACTTGAAATGATACAATAACCACTAACTTGTTAACAACCCAAATTTCAGCAAATTTCTGCCTACAACATAACCTACAAACATAGTCGACATAAGAGTTTAAAGCGGATTTTTAGGGACGGATTCCATCCCCCAAACTACTAACTGCGAAAATTAATACTCACGCCGACCTGAATGCCAAACACATTGTGTGTCGTCCCCGACAGTTTCGGATTCTTACGGACATTACCGCCCAAATCCAAAATGTAGATAGCGTCAAACTCTTCTGCAAGACGTTTTCGCATGCCATCGAACGCTACACCGTCGAGAAAACCGTTATTTGTCACAAAAGCCACAACACCTTCCTCACCAATTCGATCAGATGCCCACCGAATCGCCTTGACATACGGATCGGAAAGTTTATTTCTGAGCGTCGCTTTGGAGTCTTTTGCGTACGTGTCTGCAATCCTTTCATCCATTGTTTTATACTTACGATTTTTGTTGTTGTCGTTCTCGTTGACCTGTCCCATATTGTAAGGTGGATTGCCAATAACCACAAACATATCAGTCTCTTTCTGCTTTTCGACGCGTGCCGTGTTCGCAGGTGTGAGGAGCTGCATCTGTTGGTCCTCTATCATCTCAAACGTATCCACGAGGCAGATACCTTCGTAGGGCAGATACCGGTGCGTTGCAGTGTAGAACTCTTGCTCGATATTCATACTGGCGATATAGTAGGGAAGGAGCATCACCTCATTGCACTGGAGTTCCGGCGGGTCAGCGGTATATTTTCGCTCCAGTGAAATCGGGTCAAGTGCCTGCATAATGCGGACGATGAAGTTGCCAGTACCGACGAACGGGTCGATGATATGCACGTCACTCTCCGAAAGTGAACGACCAAACTCGGTCTGCAAGATGTGTTCAACGCTTTTGACCATGAAATCGACAATCGGTTGCGGTGTGTAGACGATGCCGTGCGTATCCGCGACTTTGACGGAGAACCCTTGGAAAAACTGCTCATAGACAGTGTTGAGAAAACCCTGTTTCTGTGAGAAATCAGTGATCGTCGCGGCGGTTCTCTCAATCGCAGCGTAGAACGGCTCCAAAGGGCGGAGAAATTCAGAGCGGTTGAGTGTCCGCTCGGTAAGCACGTCAATGACATTCTCAATTTCACGGGCGATAATATTTCGGCGGGTAAAGTCGGGATTATCAAAGACCGTGCGGAAGATACGTTCTGTCAACAGATGCTGGATGAGCATCTCCTCTATGGCAGCAATAGAGAGGTTCGGATTAATCGAGGCTTGGCACTGTTGATGAAAACGGGTGAACGCCTCCTGAAAATGCGGATTGTTTTGGCGTTCCGTTTCGATGAGTGCCGCCAATTTCTCACCGAGTTCCGGCACCGTATCTTTGAATTCAGAGACCGCGGTATGCCATGCGGAGATATTCTCCTCCTGATAGGTGAAGAAAGTCTGGAGCACTTGAATGAGATTTCTCGGCTCAGTGATGTCAAGGTCGAGTTGGAGTCGTCCGTGTTGATAGAGAAGTGCATGCGTCGGAGACTGGATGACGATATTTTTCGTGGGGTAGCCTGCGGCGAATTTCTTGTCCGCCTCAACGTGTAGATCGTCCTGTGTATCTTTTGCTTCCCAATAGCCGTGTGGTAAACCGAACGCATCAACGACTTCACCATCCGGTATTATTCGCTTTTTCTCCGGTGTGTAGTGTGTCTTTTCACAGAGGAGTGTGAGGTTGGAGCGGTGGCAGTAATGCTGGAGCAAGTTTTGGAATGCGGTGCGGACGGTACCTTCATTTTCCGCACCGTGTTGTGCATATCTTTCGAGTTCAGTATAGTAGTTTTTGATGGGCTTGTGGGTCGATTTGATATTGAAATCTGGCATGTACTTTATCCTATACGTTGTAGGTGAACGAAACAATGTCAAATTATACATAGATTAGGGCGGAATTGCAAGGAAAATTTTGTCGTCACTTACCCCCATTTTTTTTGGGGTTTAGAATATGGTTGATGTTGTTAGGT
>VYCT01000026.1 GCA_009843785.1 Candidatus Poribacteria bacterium
TATTCAAGAAGAATCGTAGGTGACAATTTGACTCCTGCATTACTTGTCAGTTTAACTGCCGTTCCCCTATAACTGGAAATAGATATGTTGGGAAAAGGAAAATAAAATGCCAAAAATTACAAATGTAGAATTTCAAGGAGCTTCTGGACGGAAGCATATTTTTCAAGCCTACACTCTTGGAACAGAGACATTCAGCGATGTTGGAGGTGTTTACATTTTTACAAGGGGAACACGTAATGAACAGGGTGGTATAGAAAAATATTATCCTTTATACATCGGTCAAACAGAGTCGCTTAGAAATAGACTTACTGCAAGCCACGAAAAATGGCCATGTGCAGTTCAAAATAACGTGGATTGTTTATGTGTTTTAGTGGAAGAGAACACGTTTTCTCGCAGGGCGATCGAACTTGATCTTCTTAGTAGGTACAACACACCCTGCAATAATGGGACTTACGCATAAGATACTGATGGAAGAAGCATAGAAAGAACGGATGGATGCTCGGATGTCTTCTAACTTCCAATCTCCGTATCTTCAAATTCCACAAGCAAACGAACCGATCCTGCGTAAATTCTGTTTGTTACTTCACAACACCCACCTCCTCGCGCCAAACGTCCAGCAGCTGCATATTGCCGAGCGTGTCTGCCCAAGACATCGCCGGTGCCTGTCTATCAGCGATATGTGTTGCGACCGTATCTGCTTCGTAAGTAAATAGATCTCTGTCGGCTGGGACTATTATTTCAGTTGTTTCCGTGTTTTGAGACGATTGAACGATCAGTTGCGTTGCCGGGAAGGTCGTATCAGCAGGCAACGGTGTCCTCGCACCGCGGCAGGGTGATGACGGCAGCCACGGGTTCGGAACCGTTATTGTGCCTTCTGTACCGTAAATAATAACGCTACTTCCATAATTGCATTCAACGGCACAAATGATCTCCGCGATAATATCGTTTTCAAATTTCAGGGTCGCCGCTGCAATGTGATCCACACCTGTCGGACCGACTTTCCCGTTCCCTTTCACAGAAATCGGATCCAGAAACAGTTCATTCGCCGCTGCGCCTGCAACTTTCCGTGCCATTGAGGCGGTATAGCACCCGATGTCGAGGATACCACCACCCCCCATTTCACGGTTGTAGAGACGGCTCTGTGGGTTAAAACCTGAACGGTAACCGAAAGTCGCACGAATAGCTTGGACATCACCGATTGTGCCATCTTGTATCAGTTCAACCATTTTAGCGATCTGCGGGTGGCACCGGTACATAAAGGCTTCCATGAGGAAGACATCATTTTCGCGTGCAGCGTCTACCATCGCAGCGGTTTCAGCGTGATTCATGCTGATCGGCTTTTCAACCAGTAGGTGTTTTCCCGCTTCGGCACATTTTATTGCCCACTCCGCGTGTAACGGGTGGATTGTCGCAATATAGACGGCATCAATATCGTCATCTGTCAACAGATCGGCGTAGTCGTTGTATCGACGTGGAATGCTGAAATCGTTGGCGAGTCTATCTATGCGTTCCTGTGTGCGACTCGCAACAGCGAGGATTTGTCCTGAGTCCGTGAAACGCATTCCATTGCAAAAGACATAGGCAATACCGCCGGCTCCCATAACTCCCCAGTTTAACATCTGTTGTCTCCTTCTATGATTTCTTTGCGGCTTCGCGCTTGCTTGCGAGGGGGTGCATAATACCTGCACCTGCGGGCCAGACCCCCGGTTCCGCCTTGATCCAGTCACACAATTTCTGAGCGTCCGGTGTCAAAGTTTCCCAAATTTCGTGAGGCATAATCTGACTGAACATTGGTCGTGTCCACCAGGGTGCGCCGTACTCAACGTTTGGCAGTGCGCGAATCTCTTTCGACAGATTCGGCGTTGCGCCGTGCCATGCTCGGTTATCTCGGAATACGCCAGAACCGGCAGTCGCACCGACGAGCGTCGAATGCTTCATCCAATCGGGTTCTTCAGCAGGACCTGGCGGATACTGTTGCAAGGTATGTGTTCCTGGAATCTGACGGATCGGTCCGTTTTCCCAAGTGAGATCGCACATGACGAAATTAATGGTAACCATAGGCGGTGTCATCTCCATAATCAATTTTTGGGAGGGGACATCAAGATTACCGTTGTCGTCTCTATGAAGTTGAGCACCGAGACGTTCCGCTTGTGTAATGCGTGCTTCAGAAAGGTGTTGTGGGTCCCTACCATCGGCATGTAAATGTTGATACTCTATTGCGCCGGGGAGACAGAGGTCGCCGCCTGAACCCCACACGCGGTAGTCTGAACCTCCGAAAATCTCTTTGACAATCGGGGTAGTTGTTGGCAGATCGACCATACTTGCCCAAGCGGGGTGGTGTAGCATCTGCCGGGAAGCGGAAGAGGTACCATAGCTATATCGGTGGGGCAGCCTACCGGTCTCGGTTACGTATTTTCTGTTTCCTGCGTCGGGGACTGAAAGAATATCGCGAAGTGCTTCGGCACATCCGTCTCTCCAACGAGAGAGTTGCTCTGGCGTGAGTAGATCGCGCACGACAACAAACCCGTCCCGATGGAAGATTCGAGCGATTCTCTTGACTTCATGCGGATCGCAGATTTCGAGTCCACGGATGCCGTTATGTTCGCGGAGTTTTTCGCGGAGTGCCTCTACCTCTGGATCATCGTAGACCCGACGCTTCGGCGAGTTCGGATCTTCTACACCGAACCCTCTACTTTTGGGCGAGTAGTTTCCGTCTGCATCGACGGTTTCATTGACCGGTGTGTTCTCATCCCATCCGACCCGTGTTTCCCCATAGACTTGCATCTCTTCTAACTCTGGACTTAGGATTCGTGTGTTGCCTTGCATGGGTTGACTCCTTATTTTCCGCAGTATTGCAATCATCAAACATCGGCTTTAATCTATCACGTCCCGTTTTTTTTCGCAACGAATTAATTTGCTTTACAAGAGGTCTTCGTATCTGCTATGATAGTACATATTAGATTCTCACAACAATTTCCAAGGGATGGTAATCGGACGAAAATATGAGAATACTGCACACCGCCGATTGGCACATCGGTCAACGGCTTCACGAACGTCAACGTACGGATGAACACAAACAGTTTCTGGATTGGCTTCTTGAGAAGATCCAAGAATATCAGGTCGAACTCCTCCTCGTCTCAGGCGATATCTTTGATACGGCACTCCCCTCCTCGGAATCGACGAACCTCTATTACCAATTCCTCTACCGTCTTTTTGATGAGACTGACGCATACACCGTGATTACCGCCGGTAATCACGACTCCGCTCGTCACTTGGAGGCACCACGAGAGTTCCTTGAAATGGGCAGAATTTACGTCGTCGGATTTGCAGATGACCCTCCTAAATGTGTCTTTACCTTTCCTCGTAACAATCCACGGGTCGCTGTTGCCGCTGTGCCATATCTTTCCGAAAGCGATCTTCGACACCTGTCGTATGAGACGGAGGTGGATAGGAACGAGCGGTACCGAGAATGGTTCAAAACATTTTATGCCGATTGCGTTGCCGCCATGCCAGCGGAACTCCCGAAAATTTTGATGGGACACCTCTTCGTCCAAGGTGGAAAAATAGGTGATTCCGAACGGAATGTCCAGATTGGCGGCGCGACCGCTACGCACGCCAGCGATTTTCCTCAGAATGTGAGCTATGTTGCCTTGGGACACCTCCACAGACCGCAGACAATCAAAGGCTCGGACTATCCAATCCGATACTCGGGTTCGCCAATTCCACTGAGATTCAACGAAGCGGGTTATCGCAAGAAGGTGTACCTGCTGGAGTTATCTGATGATGGGACCCTAATACAGGATAAAGAAATTGAGATTCCTATCTTCAAAGAATTATGTACTGTTGAGGGTGATGAAGTTTCGGTTTTGTCAAAAGCAAGGAAAGGCAATTGGGATGGTAAGTACATCCAAGTCAAACTGAAATTAGATGCACCAGGAATTGACATCAATGATAAAATCCGGCAAGAATTCAGCGAGCGCGGCGGCGATGTGCTGAGCGTTGAAGTGATACAGCCAGAGGCAAAGAGCGGACCACCAATCCGTGTTGAAGACATGAAACGGCCACAAGAAATCTTTGATCAGTTCCATAGGTACAAGTTTGACGGCGCACCCCCTGACGACACTTTAATGCAAACATTTAATGAATTAGTTAAGATGGTTGAGGAGACAGAATGAAAATTTGTAAGTTGAAACTTAAGAACCTGAATAGTTTTCGTGAACCTGTTGAGATCGATTTTGAGAAATCGCCGTTGGACGATGCCTCGCTTGTGGCGATCACCGGTCCGACGGGATCAGGAAAAACGACGCTGTTGGATGCAATCTGCGTCGCGCTTTATAGGAAAACGCCTCGCTTGAGTGGAAATCAAAATCAGCATCCAAGGCATCTTATAAGTCATGGGGAAAAAGAAGGTTTTGCCGAAGTATACTTTGAGGCGAATAATGATCGTTACCATGCCACCTGGTCCATTAGAGGGGACCATCCTGCGAGCACACAGTTATTCGATGGTTCCGGTAATTTAATTACGACTAATGTTGCTCAAGAGGTAGAATCTATTTTGGGACTCAATTTCGCTGCCTTTAGACGTTCAGTGATGTTAGCACAAGGCGATTTTGCGGCGTTCTTGAAGGCATCAATGGAAGACAGGCGTAATATTTTGGAAGCAACTGCGGGTATCCATATCTATGACAGACTCAGACAGGCGTTAAACGAAAAGGTGCGTGTGGTCGAGAAAGATTATGATGCGGTCAATGAAAGACTCAACAGAATCCAACCAGCCTCGCGCGATCAACTTGAGGACACTAAAACAGAACGTGATAGATTACAAGCGGATGCCGAGGTATTAGGGACGAAGATCGAAGAAATTCAGGGGAAGAAGGACCAAGAAACGAAACGTACAGAGGACTTTGAAAAACTCCAGTCTTCGGAAGAGCGTCAAAAGGAACTCTTGGACAAGCAGCCAGAGATTGATTTACTCCAAGCAGAGCGAGAAAACGCGGTGAGAGCCGAGCGTCTTCGTTCTGAAAAGCAGGCGTTTGATACCGTAACATCGGAACTCGAAAGTGCAGACGAAGCCTTCCGTGTAGCAACAACCGAGAAAATAGAGGCAGAAAAACAAGTTGAAGCCAATCAAACCGATTTTGATGCAAAAGAGTCTATCTATCAGAGCGCATCCGCTGAATGTGATCGGAAAGTGGAAGCCTATGCAGCTGCGAGATTAAATGTCCAACGCTCAGAAGATCGATTTGCAGAGGCAAAAAAGCGGGATCCAGATTTAGCAGATCTAGGTAAACAGATTGATGCATTGGAAAGCGAATTAACCAAAAAACAAACTGAACAAACCCAATTGCAGGAACGGATTAACGAAGCACAAACCTTTTTAGATGCAAATCACTTGCGCATGAATAGCCCACAACGTCTTAACGATGCGACCGGTTTGCTGGCAGAATTGACAACACATCAAAAACAGTTGGAGACAGCGTCGGCAAGGAAATCGATGCACGAAAAGAAAGCTTCGTCGTTAAAGCGTGAAATTGAAAAGTTGTCCGAAGCTTGCGAAGAACGTCTCGCTGAAAAGACAGAGGCAAAGGCTGCATTAGAAAACGCCAAAAATGATTTGAACGAACTGCTGACAACAGGTACCCACGAGGAGTGGACTGCCCGAAAGCAGTGGGCGGCTAAGGCACAACCCATCGCACAGAAATATGAGGCAACACAAGACGATTTGGCGGAGACCGTAAACCATCTGAACGACTTAAATGATACTGCAGCAGGACTGGATGCTGATCTCGAACAGATTGAAACGGACTTAGCATATCAAACCGATGTATCTCAAGAAGCCGTTGAAGCTGTACAACGTTGCGAATCGGAACGGGAATCAGCGAAATGGGCAAACTCGATTAATCAGCTCCGGCAACATCTTCACGCTGGAGAACCGTGTCGAGTGTGCGGTGCTACGGAACACCCGTATGCTGATGTCACAGAGGATGAAAATGAAAACTTGCTCCAAGATGCTAAAACAGCATTGGTAGCTGCGAGAACCGACGCACAAACCGTGCAAGACCAGCTGCAAGCTTTAACGACGAAGCAGGCGCAAACTGAACAGAATAGGTGTAACATCACTGAACAAATTAAAGATTGTGATACGAAAATAGAGGAGCTCCGAAGTGGGATAGTACAACTTCTCGCAGAGTGGCAGCAGATATATCCAGACACTGATGTTTCTTCTGATTGGACAACCGAACGGATTAACGAGGCAGATACTACCATTGCAGACCTTGGAGAAGCCAAACAAAAACATACACAAGCGTCACATGATTATCAAACTGTATTGCAACAACTTGCAATTTCTGAAAATAATATCGCTAACGAGAAGAAGTCCTTGAGCGAAACTGAGAAGCAGGCACAAGAACTCAGTAATGAAATTGAAGATCTGGAAGCGGACATCAAATCTATTGAGATCCGCTTTTGGGAATTGCTACCTGACACTTTTCATGGTGTTACGCCGAAGGAAGCTAAAGATCAGTTTCAAGATAAGATTAAAACGGTTGAGGCGCGTAAAGATGAACGCAACACAGCTGAGGCACAACTTCAGGTACTTAACATCAAAATTGAGTCAGATCAGATCAGTCTTGAGAGTTTACAGAAGTCTCACAAGGAATTACAAGCCGAAATTGATGAGTATCAACGTGAAGGGGAAGAACTTTTGGATGCCGTTCGCGAGAAAACCGGTGGGTTGGAAACAGAAGCCGAAATTGATGAGGCTATTGACAAATTAGAAGAGAAGCGGCAGGCAAAAGGAACCGAGCGCGATGGTGCCCAACAACAATTACAGAGCAGCCAAAACTTGTTAATCGAAAAGCGTACCACTCACGGAAGTTGTGAGGATTGGCATAGCGAATGCCGTGAAAAATTTGAAAAGGCACGTCAAGCCTATTTTGATGAATTAGAAAAAGCAGGCTTTGTTTCACCTGAGACACACGATGATGCCTTCCGAGATGATGACCAGATACAAGACTTAACTGACCGAATTGATATGCACGAGGATGGAATGCAACGGCTCGCGTTAGAGATTACTGAGTTACAGACTCGGTTTGAGGAAACGCCTTATGATCCAGAGGCGTTAGGACGGATTGAAGTCGAACTCAGTGAAATCGAAATGCTGCTTCAAGAAAAGCAGCAAGAGGTTGGTGCACAACAGCAGAAAATCAATGACTTGAAAGATGCGCTTGAAAAACGTGAGGCACTCGGTAATGAACTCGGTGCAGCACGACAAGAATTGGAACGCTGGCAGCAGTTACAGGGAATAATTCCTGCCAGTACTTTACGCGATTTCGCCCTGGAGATTATGTTCAGACAAATGAGTAATTTAGCAAATGCGCAGCTGCGATTCCTCACTTCAGATCGCTATCAACTTAAAGTTGAGAGCATCGGTGACCTGACTGTCATCGATCGTTGGAATGCCAATGAGGAACGCCCGGTTGAGACGCTCTCCGGTGGCGAATCGTTCCTGACAAGTCTTGCATTGGCACTCGCGCTTTCCGAACTCAGTAGCGGACGCGCACAACTCAACTCCCTATTCCTCGATGAAGGGTTCGGGACCCTCGATACCGAAACGCTTGACATTGCTATCGCAGCACTTGAAGGGCTCCGCATGCAGGGGCGGAACATTTTCCTCATCAGCCACATTCGGGAATTAACGAGACGTTTACCTGTCAAAATTGAAGTTAATAAAAAAGGAAACGGCAGTTCATCTGTTAGAATTCAAGGTTAACCTAACAAAACTGGAGGCTTTACATGCAATTTGGATTTATGTCGTCTGTCTGTCCGCCGTTAACGTTGGCGGAACTGATTGACAAAGCGAAACAGTATGATTATAAACACTTAGAACTCCGCGTAGAGTGGGATCATGGACACGGCGTTGAATTGGATTCAACACCGCAACAACTCCGAGATGCACGCGCCCAATTTGTGGATAGCGGGATTGACCTCTCCTGCATCGCAACGGGTGTGAGATTCATTGACCCCGACGCGAGCAAACGTGCCGAGCAAGTTGAACTTCTCAAGCGTTACATTGAGCTTGCGGCAACCATGGGCGCGGCGAATATCCGAATCTTTGGGGATAGAGTGCCGAGCAGGCCAGTTGAAGTGTCTCAAACTTTGGATTGGGAAGCAGAAGGCATTCGTGAATGCGATGGGTTGGCAGGCGACGCAGGTGTTGCCCTCTGTTTAGAGACACACGGTAACCTCATTGGCAGTTATGTTGCGGAGACATTGCATCGCGCTGAAGCGCAGAACACCTATGTGAATTGGCATGCAGCACATCACGTCCGCCACGGAGAGCCGGTTGATGTCGCTTATGTCCATCTACGCGGTAAAGTCCGACACGCACACGTCAATTTTGGAGACAGCGGACCAATGCCAGATACCGAACGGGATTCACTCACACTTCTCGCAAAAGACGGGTATAACGGGTTTATCTCCATTGAGGTGATCAATCCACCGGATTCAGATGCCGTACTGAAACGACACGCCGAACTCTATAACACGTTATAGCGTCTAAACACTAAGAATAGAGCGTCGCCATTAAGTGTCGCCTACCGCCGCGATTCCGAAATTCGCAGAGATAAATACCTTGCCAAACACCTAAATTGAGGCGATGGTTCGTAATCGGAACGGAGACGGTAAAGCCGACGAGCGACGCTTTAATATGTGCTGGCATATCGTCATCACCTTCGATTGTGTGTTTATAGAACGGTTCACGCTCTTTGACGAGTTGATCAAAACTGTTGGCAAAGTCTTCGCGAACCGTCGGATCGTCGTTTTCGTTGATGGTTAATCCTGCCGAGGTGTGTTTGATAAACAGGTGCAGGATACCTTCTCTCGGCAATTCCCCAAGCGATTTCACAATCTCATCTGTGACGAGATGAAAGCCGCGCGGGTATTCAGGTAAAGTTATTTCGATTTGTTGAATCACTTTTGGTGTACTCCAAGTCTACTGATTATACTGCTTATTATACCTTATCCATCCAATTTTTCAAGGGAAATGTTTGACAATTGATCTTTGGACAAGATATAATTGGGTATATTTGACCTATTCCATAAAAGGAGTTAGACATGGACAAGTCTCATACGATCGAAGTTCACGAACAGGGGTTTAACGAAATCTATACAGTTCATACCGAGCAGAACGGTGCTGGATGGATTGGGCGGATACAAGAACTCCCAGAGGTAAATTGTGAAAGAAAAACAAAAGATGAATTGTTAAAAGTGTTGGAAATTGAACGGCACAAATGTTTAGAGGCGTATAAAGTGGAAGCGGAAGTGTGGGATAAACAGTTTGAGGCAGACGTTAAGGCAGGAAAACTTGAACGATTCGCGAAGGAAGCACTCGCTGATTTCCGAGCAGGTAAATGCGAAGAGATATAAAGAAGGTATTTTATGGACATTATCTGTGCTTCTATCTGTTACCGAGGCTATGCAGAAGACGAAGTTGCTGCAACTTTGGAAAACGCGCCGAAAATCGGCTACCGCCTCATGGAAATCCACGGACCACTTATCTGGAGTGTCGATGCTGCACTCGCTTTTGACATAGACGCTATGAAGGCGAAAATTGACGCATCCGGCATGAAGTGTGCAGGACTCTATCCACCCGGATGGGGCGGACAGGACAATGCCGATGTTGATGCGCGCGCAGGCGCAATCGCGAGATGTGTCGAAATCGCTGAAGGACTCGGCGCAACACATTTGACGACAAGCGGCGCGCAACGCAGAACAGACTCCGGCGCATTGGACAGGGTAACTGCTTGTGTGCGTGAAGTGTTGCAACGCATGCCAGCAGAAAGTCAGATCAAACTAACACTTGAACCGCATCACGGAAATGTACTTGAACAGGCAGAGGATTTCCAAACCGTTTTAGACGCTATTCCCGATGAACGCGTTGGTGTCTGCATAGATACAGGACATTTCCACGCGTCCGGTGTAGACACGCTTGCCGCAATTCGTCAATTCGCATCGCGCCTCTATGCGGTACACCTCAAGGATCATCTCGGTGCCGTATCCGTCGGTATCGGGCGTGGTGAACTCGACCTCAGACAGATTATTGAGACCCTCCAAGCGGTAGATTACCAAGGCGACCTAACGTTGGAACTCGAAGTCGAGGACCCAGAAAATCTACCCCGTTATACTGAAGAGGCGTATCTCTATCTCAGCGGAATGCTCGGTTTACGGCTATAGTTCCCATGTTTTGATGAAATCGGCAACGCCGAAGTTAGCGGGCATTTCATTGAAATAGTAATGCATCGGACCGGATTGGAAACCCGGTAGATACAGCTCTGCGTCAGTTTTGAGAAGCGCGTCAAGCGGCTTAAAACGTTCCCAGAGCACCGCTGCTTCTTCCTTCGTAAACCGATCGGCAAACGGCGGGCCCCAATTAAGGGTGATGGCGTGGAAACCTTTGCCGCGATTCTTGAGATCATCTGGAAGGTCTGAAAGGTCGCAACCGTGTTCCTGTGCCACAAAACAGGCAGCTTTACACAGAAAAACAGTTGAGAGCATCTTCCCTTTTTCACCTCTACCCGGATGCAAATTGTCGAGTGCAGTGTAATAAGCATCAGGACTTTTGGTGATGACTGCCCGGAGCGCGTTTTCTGTCCACACTTGCATCTGATCGCTGCGTTCATTCCACCGCTGGAACTTGTCTCGCACTTCTGGCGATAGGTAGTCAATATAGTCGAACGCTTGGTAATGGGTGTGGTTTGAAAACCCACCGTGAATCGTGCGCCGCATCTTTCGGCTGTAGTTGCTACCCCAATGCAAAATAGGCAGGATATAAACAACCCCATCACCGGCGTTGAGATGCGTCTGAACCGCACCCGGTAACGGGACTTTTGGATCCGCCAACAATTGTTGGTTTTCTGCTTCAGTGTTGACGCGTAAATGGCTACCGGGCAACACCCACAACACATTGTCGTCGTAGAGTGAGAGGTTCCACTGCACATAGCGCGGTCCCGTCTCCACAATATCGTCAATATAACCTTGCAATGGTGCGGTATCAATAGGGTGGTGGTCGCGATGCCAAGTGGCAGGTCCACAGTCTCGGACAGGACTACACATCAGCATCATCTCCGTAACGCCCGCGTCTTCTTCACCGAGTAGTTCAGTGCTGGCACCTTGCATATTTTCGTGTGCCCAAATCTCGACTGCACTCGCTGTCTTTTCATCAACAAGCTTTGCGAGCGGATCGCGTCCAAGAAGTAACCGCGGTTGTGCTGAAGTCTCCCATACACCGCCGGGTGGGTCGTTTGGTCCCCGTTCTCGCGCCCAGATTTCCCGCTGGCGTGATACCATCAGCTCATAACTCTCTCGAAGCGCATCCAATTCTTCCGGCGGAACCACTTCTCGGAGAACGAGATACCCTTCTTCCATGAATTGCGTCCGGTTGACTTTCATAAGGTCTCTCCGGTTGTGCGTTATCCTCTGCCGACATAGAGTTGACCGACAGGGAGGACGGTCGCGTCTAACATATTGATATGTGGGGGTAAGGTTGCCATCAGCACAGCGGCTTGCGCGAGCTCGTCAACGTTCATCATCGGTTCAATCGGTGGCTGCGACTGATTTTGATGCCGTTCCACATAGGTATTACCGGGTTTCAAACAACTCGCTGTGATGCCGTGCGGTCTACCTTCGAGGGCTGTGACTTGGGTCAATCCCCAAATCCCGAATTTAGTGGCACTGTAAGGGGCAGTGCGCGGACGCACCCGATGTGAGGAGATACTGCCGACGTTAATGATACGTCCGCCTTCACCTTGTGCCTTCATAATCCGAAATGCTTCACGCGTGCAGAGAAACGGTGCCCTAAGGTTCACACTGACGACCCAATCCCAATCCTCTGTTGAGAGTTCATCTATAGGACCAGCATTGAACGCACCGGCGTTGTTTACAAGGATGTCCAAACGACCGTATTCCGCTATCGCTTTTTCAAAGAGCGCTTTAATCTGTTCTTCGTCGGTTACGTCGGTCGGAACAGCCAACACCTTTGTGCCGTTTGCGCGTAATTCGGTAGCGGTCTGTTCGAGGAGTTCGGCGTTCCTTGCGGCAATCGTTAGACTCGCACCCTCAGCAGCAAGGCCTTTCGCAATGCCTTTACCGATGCCTCGGTTACCACCCGTTACAATCGCAAATTTTCCATCTAATTGTCCCATTATTGAGTTCCTTTCTTTTTATGAAAATAGTTTTGTCAATAAAAATTCTGTTCTGACTGCTTGTACGCTGCCACCCGCAAGTCGTATCGCTGATATGTGCGCATGCAGAAAAGCCAAATCTTCAGGGGTATCTATGTCATACCATGGCGGTAAAAGCCCAAACGTTACTTTTACTTCACCGATGCGTGTAACTGTTTGTTGAAAGACATCCGCCGTGCTCCATGCGATTTCCTCAAATACGTGCGGTACTGTGGTTGCCAAAGCTTTTACTGAGAAACCGATGAGGTAATAGCCACCATCTGTACTCGGTCCGATGACGATGTTTCGTGAGTCAAGTAGAGTGAGCGCTTGGGATATGTATGAGATCGGTAAAGTCGGGCTATCGGATCCGACGATTAAAATCTTTGTATATCCGTGTTCCGCTGCCCATTGTGTTGCTGAGGTGAGCCGTTCCCCAAGATCAATTCCTACTTGCGGGATATAGATAGCATCGTCGCTGATTAACGCTTGTAAATCGGGTTGCGCGTCTGCGGGTGTATACGCGATGACCAGGTCTACGTCACGGAGCTCAGCGAGTGCCTCACACCAATCTGTGAGAAATGCTGTATAGAGTGTCGCCGCTTGTTCCGGTGAAAGCGGTGGTATCAGCCGCGTCTTGACCGCGTTTGGTATCGGATTCTTAGCGAAAACAATCACACAAGTTTTCACCTCTTATATTCGGTGTGGAAACCCCTGTCTTTAGACGGGGGAGGAAACACCGCTCCTATAGCAAAAGTTAAGGCGTGTGAGCACTCTAAAATCAGACCGCTTCGCACTCGTTGTTAACCGTTTGTTTTCCATGCTGTATATTGAAAACAGACCGCGTGAGCTAACGCCAGCAAGGCGCGCAAATCCGTATTTGACGTGCTGAATGAGTGTGTTTTTCACGAGGTTTCCTGGTGTCCCTAAGACAGTGCCACCATAGCGTGGACGCTTGCCACCTTTCTGTGGGTTTTGTCTGTGAAGTTCGCGCCTGCGGATCGGGATCGGGGAGAGACACAGTAAGTCCATATTATCAGGAGTGTCCGAGCCCCCAACAGTCTGATATGCCAAACACCAACTATCGACACAATGTGCCGCAAAGGTTTCAGATAACTTGTTAGACGATTTCTTGAGACCGAGACTCTCCCGTATCTCTTTGGTTTGCCACCCTTGAAGGGTTCGCAACTCCCACCGCTTTTCTATTTCTGTATAGAACCACTGCTTACCGACTTCCAATGGACTAAAGGATTTATTCCACTTCTTGGCATGTTGTATCGTCGGTGCCTGAATGTCTTCTACACAGACGTATGTGATTGGGTAAACTTTGGACAACCAATCAAGCACCCGTAGTTTCCAATCCCATCTCGCACGTGTCCCCGCGGGGATACGCGCTTTATTGGAAAGGCGGTTGGTTCTGTTTTTTCGGTTCGGACACTTCCGAGACCTTCGACCTCTACGCAACTCACGTCTCTTTTCAACCTTTTTACCCACTTTGTTATGGGCATCGGCTTGGATATTGAGATAGGTATGTGTCGCAGATTTGACGGTAAATCCTTCTTTCTTGCTACCCGGATCAACACCGACAACTGTATCTTGTGTATAGGCTGTCGTCTCGTAGTTCAACCGAATACAAAAGACACCATGAGACCAATACGGTGTCGCTTTACCACTCTTGATAAGATGCCGCGCCACTGGTGGCGGCGTCGGCATCAACTGTTTACCTTCTTTCGTCTTTACGGGAACATACATCGTATGTAAAACTCCTTTGCAGGGTATATGTTGCCCCTTCCAGATCACAGTCTCCAAGTGGAATCAGACTTGGGGAGCATCCGAAACATTGTTTGGATTGCCACATCCAGAGACTGCGATATATGCCTGTAGTCAATAAGTTTCCCTCGTGAAACCTATAGGTTTGGCTACCGTATTCCGCAAGCCCCCGATTTGAATCGGGGGTTATTGACTGTTTTCATGGTGTTATTTTACTCACTCTCAATCTTTTTCAACTCTTAACACTACCATATACCCGTTGAAATGTCAACTTAAAAATTCCGTTTCACCTACCACTTTAATACCAGACTCGATACACCGGTATCTCAAAAACTGCACCCACTAAACTCCAGAACGTTCCGATCAGGAAATCGCCCAAAATCACGCCAACAAAAAATGGAGCCGCTTTCCGATAGGTTCGCAACCCGCCGAATTTGAGTAAGACCGCCTTGATGAACCAACCGACACAGACCGCGCTCCAGACCCAAACCATCCCGGCGGATAAACCGAGCGCGTAACCTGCTGGATGGAACGGAAACCAGATAAATTGTCTCCTCAAGAACATCAATCCCAACGTGAACAGGGAAGCAAACGCCGTGAAGCTCAAGCCTGTGCTATCCGGCGCGTGTGGTTGCTGTAACCACGGCAGCAGCAGACGCTCAAAGGTCTCAATACCGATACCGATAATGTATCCCTCAGATTGCACCGCGCCGTGCTGATACATGAGGTGCAAATACGCCCAGAACGACACAGGCGTAGCAACCAATAAAGCAACGATCATAGCAATCGCCATCTTTTTTTGAGAGAGTCGTGCGCGTTCGGCAATTTTGAACCCCTCTAACTGACTCGGCATCGGGTGTGAGACGTTATCCCGGACATACGGGTATAGAAAAGAGAGAAGTGTTAAATTCGATGCACCGATCCGTCGTACACCTAACACCGAGACGAGCATCAGTTGTGGATGCGTCCAAATCACCTCATGGTAAGGCACACCGACCGCCGCCCTCGCATAAGTTATGGCGATGGACATCAGAACATAGAGGCATAGGAAAGCGAGCAGAATTCCGACAGACATGCCAGCCTGTTGGAAGATGAAAACGAGAATCACAGTGCCTATCAAGATGCCGAGCAGCGCAGTGCGATATTGAAACGGCTCGTTTGTGGAAGTCGAAGGTTTCAAAGCGAGCGTAAACACCGTTTTCAGGTGTTTTCGACTTGCCCATAAGACTAAAATCCCAAGCGTCAACCAGGCACCGATGCCCTGTTGATTGTAGTAAGGGAACCCCGGTAACGATTTCCAGCCACCGATGCTCCCCAAAATCAATTGGAATTTTGTAAACAGGAAAAAGAACCAGACCGAAAACGACAACTCAAGTGGCACAAAGAAGGTCAATCCAATAACCCAAGGATAAAAGAAGAGCGGCAGCCAGCCGATAGCACTCCAAGGTTTCGTCGTAAAAATTTTCGCCCCGAAATCGGGGATTTTGAGCGGCACGCTGGGGATAAAAGGATAGAGAAAATGAAGTCCGTTGAGGAGCTCTACCGCCGCACAGATGCCGAACCCAAGCCATAACAACCTTCTTGAGAAAAACCGCGGGGTGGTCATCTCTATCGGGAGTTGTGCAATCGGATAACTCAACCGTTCCCGTTCACTCCATTGCAAACGCTGAATGCTATTGAAGCACATCAGGATAATGAAAAGCACAAACGTCACAAACGACCACAGCAGCGTGGGACCTATCCATGCCGATAGATGTTTTACTGTGTATAAGGTTGAGTTGCCTTCAAAGAAACCGGTGAGCGCACTTTTATCTTCGATTGTGAACCAAGACGGAATATACCGATGAAAGAGTGCTGCGTATTCGTTTTCAAAAGTAGCGAACCAGAACGGGTGCGCGAGAATCCCCAAGATAAAGTCCATCGGATTATGCCCAGAGACAAGGCAGAGCATAACCAACATCTGATAGACGATGAGGAGTTGTGCACGGTTCAAGGCGAGTTGCGGTCGGAATTGCTTGAGCGATGTATTGAGTAATACCAGAAAAAAGAGATTGACAATCGGGGCGATAAACAGGGAGGCATAAGCAGGATTCAGAGAGTGATGGATACCGCTAACGAGTGCAATCCAATACGCATTGACCAGAATCAGGACTATACCGATGGCAAGCGGAAGCAAGAGCGAAGTTGTTTCAGTACCAATTTGAGGTTGATGGCTTTTTTCTGACATGGCTGCCTTCCGCGCATAAACTCTACCTCATCCGCTCTTGGCAGTTGACCGCACGGATTTCTTGTACCCAGCCAATCCACCATCCCTCGTTTTGTTGGATCATAGCAGTGTAATACCATTTCTGTTAATAAATGTTTCTTTACGTAGAATAAACTTTTAGTTTGTTCTACATAACTGCACATTTCTTGAAAACCGGTAATGCTATATCATCATTTAGAAATGGTATAACCTTGTAACATCGGTTTTCCTCCTTACCCTCCAAATTTCGCGGGACATAGTACTATTATTATAGGTGAAGGGCTTGACGTAGCCGCGCCAGAAACCTCCGGCCATAGGGCTTTTGCGGAAGGTCCTCCGGCACCTCGCGAGTTCTAATATAAAGGTCTGCCATGTCCTCAAACGCAACACGCAGCTCATCATCGGTATCCCCGTGGAAACCGGATATAGCATCAATATTAACAATATGGCCAACAAAACATTCATCTTCGTCACTATAGATAATTTCCGCCGTATAACCTTTATACGTCATCGTTTTCATAATGTTATTCCTACTCGTTTTAAAAAATCTCGGGCATCACGTACATGATATCGATTTGCCTCTTTTCGACGGTGAGGGACGTGAAACCCTACCGATCCTCAACCATCTCACGGACAGGTGGATTCGCTGGTTCCACCGGTTCAGGACGCTGCGCCAACCACCACGCAAAGAGGACAACCAAACATGCAAGTACCATCGCACTCAGTGCCATCGGGATACCTGTCGATTTCCCATCACTCGCATCAATTTGAGATTTAGCAACAACCGCAGATACGATAGTCGCGATAGCCAATACAAGGTTTACAGTCCACGGCACTTGGAAAAGTACTGCTATCAGCGAAACCACGGCAACAGTAAGACTCAATTGCGCAAGGGGATGGTAAGGGGTTGTATCCAATTCGTTAGTATCGGCAGCGTCTCCCTGCCTGTGAGAAACAGGCGTAGGCGCGCCCTCCTGATACGTCATTTCGATGAGGCGGATAAACTCCGCAAGGAGTTTCTCCTCTTGAATCCACTGAAAAAGATCGGGATATTCGTGGCGGAGGAGGATGACAAACTCTTGCCGTTGCGCACTGAAATCGGTGAACTCTTCCCAATCGTTCTCTGCCACCGTGACGTAGGGTTCGGGACCGACGCGAATTTCATAGCCTTGTCCGGCAACATAGACGACACTCCCGATACCTTCGCGTGCCGCCATTGTAACTTCTGACGAATCACCGGGATCAGAATCTTGAGGTGTGTCTTCCTGCGCGACCGCCATATCGCGTTGTTTGAGTGCCTCCGCGGCCTCTTCAGATTGCGCCACCATTTCATTATCCGTGACGGCTACGCCGATGCGGCTGACCAGTTCCATGGCTTCTACCTCGTGTTCTGGGGCCACAAGGAGCGCGGTCTGCTTCTCCGCTTTTAATGCAATGGGTCGGCATCGGATCTGTTGTGCATTCAGAGTGGTTTGAATCAGATTCGCTTCCCATTCATCGCTGGTGCGATGGATTTCTACCCATTCACCGGTATCGCCGATCGCTTCACCAAACAATTGGGATACCTGTCGGACTTGCCCTTGGCTCGCTTGGGCACCCTCCGGTGGGCTAACAGTTTTTCCTCTCATAATATTTCCTCTATGGTGTGTGAAGACCTTTTTAATATGCTGCTAACAGCTCCGTGTAGACTGTCTCCGTCAAAGCGGTATTCTTTTCACTGCTAAAGAGTTGCACGGCGCGATCGCGGGCAGCTTTTCCCATTTCTATTAGTCGTTCTTGATCCGTTGCCAGTGTTGCGATAGCCTCAGCAACTGCCGACGCGTCTTCAGGTGGCACTAAAATCCCTGTTTCAGCGGTGACGAGTTCTTTGCTACCACCCAACGGCGTTGCGATAACCGGTTTACCGACCGCCATTGCTTCAATGATGGTCCGTGGACATGCTTCAGGGATAATTGATGGCACCAGCACGATGTCAAGCAAACTTGTAACAATACGCGTATCCGACAAAAATCCGGTGAAGATAACCGAATCTTCAATACCTAAGTCTGCGACCTCCTGTTTAAGTGTGTCCATATAGTCAACATCTTTTTGGAAGTAGGGCCCCCCTACGATGAGCAATTTTACGTTTGTCCTACCTTTGAGTTCTCGCATGGCTCTGACCAAGAAGTGGATGCCTTTTTCCGGTGTAATCCGAGTTACGACACCAACGAGTATAGCAGCGTTAGGGGCATCGGGAAAAAGTTCCGCCCGAAGCACTTCCACCTCTTCTGGCGATGCCTGAAAAGCGTCTAAATCCACACCGTTGTAGATGAGCGTCTGCTTTTCTGCTGACGCAAAATCCCATCGTGTTGCCTCTGACACCAAAATCACACGATGCAGGAGTCTTTCGCAGAGGCGATCCAGGATTCCGTATGAAGTTGCATAGCGTTTGTGCATCAGGATAGGGATACGATTTATTCTCGCAACAATCCCGCCAAGGAGTGCCACCGAAAGCGAGTTCGCATGGATGAGGTCAATCGCATACCGTTTCACTGCCCGATGGAGTTCAAAGATGACTCGAAGTTGCCGAAAATCTTCAAACAGATCGTGAAAGGTGAATCGTTTCACTTTATCAGTTTTATTATGTGCTGCCGGCAGAGAGAGTGGAATAACATTCGCCGCTGTCTTTTCAACCTCTCCTGCAAAAGCACTATCACCGAGACATCCGACAAAAGGTGTAAAGTGCGCTTTGTCTAATCGGTTGAGCAAGAGTAGAAGGCTTCGTTGTCCACCACCGATGCCGGAACCGCTATCGAGATATAGGATATTGGATTTTGATGTGTCGGATGTTTTCATCTTCAGGGCTATCTAATATGGATTCGGAAACTGCATCACCGCTGTGTAGGGCATTCGCGTCTGCAAGCGTTATGTGGATTTGTATACAGGAGTCAGGCAGGGCATCTGTCATCCGCTCAGCCCACTCAATGATGCAAATTCCATCGCCTTCCACATATTCGCTGAGTCCGAGTTCCGCAATCTCTTCGCTGTTTTCAAGTCTATACAGATCAATGTGGTAAATAGGCACTGTTCCGTTATATTCGTTAATCAGGATGTATGAAGGGCTACTGACAATCTCATTCGGGGCAATCCCCACGCCGCGCGCAATGCCTTGCGTTAAGCACGTCTTACCGGTCCCAAGGTCACCGATGAGTGCAATGACATCCCCCCGTTTAAGCGTTTTGCCGATTTTTTCGCCGAGTACTTGGGTCTCTTCTGGACTTTCTGTTTTAAAGTTTGCGTTTCTGTTTTCCATCTGTTCTCAGGCACCAGCTGCGCACCGCAAAATCTCCTCTTGTGTCAGGTTATCGTTGGTAAATTCACCTGTGATTTTACCTTCATGTAACACCAAAACCCGGTCGCTCATCCCTAAAATCTCCGGTAGCTCGGAGGATACAAACACAATCGCAACGCCCGCATCAGCGAGTTTTGCCATCAGCGCGTGAATCTCTGCTTTCGCACCAACATCAATACCGCGTGTCGGTTCGTCGAGGAATAGCACCTTCGGATGCGTCATCAACCACTTCCCCAGCACAACTTTCTGTTGATTTCCGCCACTGAGCTGGTTCACAGGGACCTCCAGCGAGGGGGTCTTGATCTGGAGAGAATTCACGTAGTGTTCGCTTTTTTCAGATGCCGCGTTGTGATTAATTACCCCGTATGATGTCAAGTCTGCCGATAAACCGAGATTCACCAACGTCATATTGCAGGTGACATCCGCATCTAAGAGGAGTCCGTAGCGTTTCCTATCTTCGCTGACGAGTGCCATGCCTTGCTGGATCGCCTCGCACGGCGCGTGTATCTGAACAGGTGTGCCTTCTATGATGATCTCTCCCATCCATTTACCATCGTAACCACCAAAAATGGTACTAATCAGTTCCGTCCGACCCGCACCCATCAGACCCGCAATGCCAAGAATCTCCCCGCGTCGTACCTCAAAACTGACGTTTTCAAGTCGCGGCGGCTCCGATGGATAGGTGCTTAAGTTTTCGACCCGTAGTGCGACTCCTTCTTCCTTTGAACCGTTGCCAATGTTTGCGCTGGCTTGCCGTTCTGGAAAAAGGGTCGTTAGTTCCCTACCAACCATCTGCGAGATTAACACGTCTTCGGTGCATTCAGGAGATTTGATGGATTGCGTTGCTACCGTTTTGCCGTCACGTAGGACTGTCACGCGATCAGCGATTTGGAAGATCTCCTTGAGTTTGTGAGTAATATAGATACAAGCAACACCCTTTTCTCGGAGGCGCGTCAGAATCTGACGAAGAATGTCCACCTCGCTTTCGGTCAAAGCGGCTGTCGGTTCGTCAAGCACAAGCAGCAGCGCGTTTCCAGATCGCAAACTCCGTCCTAAAGCCTTCGCTATCTCCACAAGTTGCTGCTGTCCAATGCCGAGTTCATAGACGGGTTTCTCTAAAGGGATTGCCAATCCAAATTGCGACAGGAGTTCACCCGCCTCATGATAGAGACGATGCCTATCAATCACCCCAAATCGCCGTGGCTCCTTGCCGAGATAGATATTCTCTGCAACTGTCATTTCTGGGATGAGTGCTAATTCCTGATGGATAATAGCGATCCCGGCGCGTTCTGCATCGCGAACGGAGTGAAACTGCTGCTCGGAGTCATTGATACGCATACTACCACTGTAAGTGCCGTACGGATAGACACCACCGAGAATCTTAATCAGCGTTGATTTGCCAGCACCGTTTTCTCCGCAGAGCGCGTGGATTTCACCCGAACGCACCTCAAAAGAGGCATCGTCTAAGGCACGCACGCCGGGGAAGTCTTTGATAATTGCCTGCATCTGGAGAAGTACTGCTGTCATTGTTAATCAACACTCCGATCCTCAATTTTCTGTTATTGTAGCAGAATTGCGGATGTAAATCAAGTTTCCTGATAAAAATAAGTTTGCTTTCCTATATTATATGTGTTATTATATATAATGTAAATTAGAATTAAG
>VYCT01000250.1 GCA_009843785.1 Candidatus Poribacteria bacterium
TAACAATATCAACGACAGACTACCCTCAAAAAAAAATGGGGGTAAGTGACATTTCTGCCAGATAGTGGAGGGTTACGACGGTGCGCTCACTCTCCGGCAATTTTTCGAGGAGACGCTTAACAATGTCGCGTTGACGTTCAAGAGAGATTTGTTCACTGCGTTCTGTTTCATATTGTGTATAGCAGAACTCCTCTAACTCTGATACTGGCGTTGCCTCCAGTGAAGTCATCGGGAGCCGTTTCTTTCGGAACCATGCGATACAGCGTCGCGTTGCAATCACATAGAGCCACCCTGTAAAATGATCCGAGGGTTTCAACGTCGATAGCTTTTTGTAAACTTTCAGGAAAACATCTTGTGTGATTTCTTCTGCGATATGAAAATCGCCGATCTTGCGCCAGACAAGCGTGTGTACCCATTTTTGATATTTGGTCACGAGCGTCGTGAACGCGTTCTGATCACCGTCTAAAGTGCGCTGGATTAAGGCAAAATCACTCGCTTTCATCTATCTCCTCACAAAAAATTAAGAGTAGTCCCATCATAATATTAAAAATATTAAAAACGCGTCCGTGAACCCAAGTAGAATCGGATGGATACCTATTTTTTCTTCAGAGCACCCCAAACTGTTGGTAACTTATCTGTCCGGTCAACAGCGAGCCCCGTAGTAGATTGATAATTGTGCATGATTTCCGCTTCAGTGAGGGTTCGATCATAAATGCGGACTTCATCAATAATCCCGTTGAAAAAGCCTTCGGCTTTACCCCGATTATTTCCTGCGCCAAGATACACAGGTTCAGAGAATGGCTCATATTTGTACTGACGCTTCGGAAGTATAGGAATAAACTCTAAAATCCGATTCAGTGTCCCGTCTATAAAAAGCGCGCGTTCCCTCCATTCTCCACCGTTTTCATCTACAGTTTTATTCGTATAGACGAGGTGATGCCATTCGCCATCTGAAATCGGAAATTCGCCCCTAAGAAAGGAAAGTGAACACCCATTTTTATTCTTTAAAAAAGATGCCAAATAAAGTTGAATGAAATCCTCTGCAAAAATAATCTGAGGCCCAAAAGGATCGTTCTGACGCTCCTCGGCATTAGCTGTCCTTCTGTTAATGTCTATCCCCCAAATCGGAGTTGCCCGATCATTGCAAGTGTCTATAGTTTTGAAAATTGTTGTCCATGTTTCTTTGTAATCCGTTTTAATCCACATTTCAACGGTATAAAAATCGAGTTTAGCCCCAAAATCGCCGAGGGTCGTTAGGTTCACATAGTCCTTGATCCCATCAAATTTGAGTGCATCTTTCAGGTGTCCGTTGACGATGGTTGGAGTTCCTACAATGGTTGCATTGTTTTCGCCCCAAACATCTTTGACAGTGTTATCGATAATGTCCTTACGATCAAAGGTCCAGTAACTCACAAGTCCATCGGTTACGATATTCTCTGCGTCTGTAATGCCACATAACCCAACGATAACCACAGAGAACATCAGCACATTCATGAGTGTTTTCATAATGATTTACCTCCAGCAAATATAGTAAGGACGGTTCTAACCAACTCATGCTATTGCAGGGATGGGTCGAAACCCTCTTAAACACGTCACACCGCAACCAATGAGAAAAGTATACCGAATTTTCAAACAGAGGTCAAGATATAGCACCCTCATAATATTATAAACGCGTCCATGAACCGAAAAGGTTGCATAAAATGCAATGCGTCCGATCACCGCGTAAAAAAGAAGACGCATCGCAGATGCGTCTTTTAGATGGATAGTGCCAAGGATTGACAATTTTTTCAGCTTGACACAGAAGGACAAGAATGGTATGCTGTCGCTAAATATTAGTTATTTTCGGCACCTTCATCAATCCAGTCAATGAAGAGTTGGATTTGGTCACCATCCAACGGGGGTCTGCCAAGGGGCATGCCGCCACCATCAATGCGCTTGACCACAAAGCTGCCCTTGCCGTCGCCAGCAATGAATCCGGGTTCAGTGTTTCCGCCTTTTTTGAAGGTGTCGTAGTTGGTGAGGTCAAGTCCTCCGGCACCGGGTGCGGCGTGACACCCTGCAATAGCACATTCCGAAGCGATAATAGGTTGAATGTCCTCTTGAAAAGAGACGCCCAGTTCTTCAACGACCTCTTCAGCCGGTGGTGGTCCTTCTACGGGAGGCGGGGGTGACGTTTCAGAAGGTGTTGTTGTCGGTTGTAGGACATCTGTCATACCGGTGGTATCTTCAGGGGTGTCGCCTTCGTCGCCACAACTCGCGATGAAGATTGTAGCAAGAAGTATGCTAATTGCCAAAATGGGAATAGAGATAATATGGGTCCGGCGGTTACGCGAACGCATATAAGATAAATTTATCACAATAGGATTCTCCTTTTCTGAGAATGTATTTTTTGGTAAGAATTTCGCTATTCTGTATATAGAATACCACGATGTATCGGAGAAGTCAACATGAAAATTTTGATTAACACGGATATTACGCCAGAACAGCAACAGCAAATCGAATCAGTTTCTGACGAGCTTTCACTCGTGAAACCACAGAATTCAGAAGCAGCACTGCGTGAAATTGTGGACACTGATATCGTGTTCGGTGGGTTTAACGGCTCGCTTTTTGAGCATGCGAAACAACTGAAGTGGGTGCAAGTCCTCTCTGCTGGTGTTGATGGCTTGCTCTTTCCGGAATTTGTCAAGAGCGATGTTATCCTGACGAGCGCGAAAGGTTTCGTTGGACCGCATTTGGCAGACCAGACGTGGGCATTACTCCTCGGACTCCTGCGAGGTGTCGGACGCTCCGTCCGCGAGCGGACCTGGGATAACCGGATGTCGATCCGCCACGCGACTTGGGAATTGCGTGAATGCACGCTTGGTATTGTTGGACTCGGTGGAACGGGGATTGACGTTGCGCGCCGGGCACAAGGGTTTGATATGCGCGTTATTGCTGTCGATCCTGAAGCGGTGGAAGCCCCCTCATTTGTCCATGAAGTTTGGAAGATGGATCGGTTCCATGAACTTCTCTCGGCATCAGATGTCGTCTCTATCTGCGCACCGCTGACACCGGAGACGCACGGTATGTTTGACGATGCTGCATTTGAACAGATGAAATCGCACGCGTTGCTCATCAACGTCACGCGCGGCAAGATTGTAGACGGGCCTGCACTGCTTCGGGCACTTACGTCAGGAAGTATTGGGGGTGCAGGGTTGGATGTTACGCCGGAAGAGCCGCTGCCAGACGACAGCCCGTTATGGGATCTGCCGAATGTGATTGTTACACCGCACGTCGCTGGGGGTTCGCCAATCCGCTTGGATCGGTCGGTTGGTCTGTTCTGTGATAACTTAGAACGACTGCTCGTTGGTAAACCGCTTCTGAGTGTAATTGATAAAGAAAAAGGCTATTAGCAGCCAATTTAGGCTGTGCACGTGGAAGTAACGAGTTTAGATTATTTCTCTGACCCCTTGATTGCTCCCCACGTCACAGCCATCTTATTATGCGGTTGCACTGGTAATGAATCACCAATCCAGCGCGGCAAAATGGGGAGACTATCCTCCAAAAGTACTAAACGCCGCACTTTCTGGGACGTAAACGAATAGATGTAGAACCCATAATTACCAAAACCTATATCAACAGAGAATACAAGATATTTACCATCCGGGGACCAATCCACTTGAAAGAACTGCCGTAAGCCGCGATTGGCTATTTCTTCCAGGAGGTTTATTCCATCAGCATTCACAACAAATATGCCTTCACGAATGTGCTCGACGACTTTTCGGTGGTTCCTCCCTTCAACATCTGCAACAAATACGCCTTCATGAAGCGGTGTATAGGCAATTTTTTTACCGTCTGGGGAGAATGCATAGAACGGGTAACGGCTTAAGAAACCTGCACGTTCAGGGAATGGCAAATGTTTCTTGGGTTTCTCCTGCCCATTGACATTCGACTCCCAGATCTCCTGAAGCCTGTCGGTTGACGCGAGGTTGTAGAACACGGATTGTGCATCGGGTGCCCAGACGAAACCGATGGGTCTTTCGCCAATGGGGTGGGGTAACTTCCGTTTCTGTCGTCCATCCGGCGAGATTAGAAAAATTTCTGTGTCCAGATCGCGTCCGCCTCTTATCCTTTGTGGACTGCCAGCATAGACAATCCAACGTCCATCCGGAGACCAAGAAATATCGACGTAAGAATGGACTTGCAACATGATGGAACGAATTTTCTTCCCAGTGCGAAGGTCTCGAATATGGAGCACATTACGGCGATCCGGGTCGCGGTCTACTGCTGCCAAAAAGCGTCCGTCCGGCGAAGGCGTGGAAATACCTTCTTCCGTAATCTGCGTAGGTGTAGGTACGGTATCATTCGGATGTATCATGTAGGTCGTCCCACGATAGGCATAGACGATCCTACCTTCTGCCCAACAGGGCAGATTCGGGCAAATGCCCAATAGAAGAGTTATTACGAAAAACAGAAAAATCAAGCGATGTGCGTTCATTAGGAAGCCCTCATTTGAAAAATAGCTGCACTAACAGCCAAGGTTAAGGTGCGTTGATTAATTACCAAACATCTTTCTATACATTATTTGTATCGGCAATTGCTGTGCCAATAGGAAACGGAAAAATAAATTAATCAGTCTCTGTTGTACGTTTGAGACTCCCCCACGTCACAGCTATCTTATTTAACGGTTGGACTGGTAATGAATCACCAATCCAGCGCGGCGAAATAGGGAGACTATCCCGCAAAAGGACTAAACGTCGAGCTTCCTCGGACGCAAACGAGTAGATGTAGAGACCGTAATTACCCGCAAGCGTCTCAGCAGAAAACACAAGTTGTTTGCTATTCGGCGACCAATCCACTTGAAAGAACTGCTGCAAGCGGTGATTGACGAATGCTTGGATATCTATCCCCACAACATCTATAAATACGTTTTCATGCCCGCGATCCGTTACTTTTCGGTGGTTCTTCCCCTCAATATCTGTAACAAATACGCCTTCATGAACCGGTGTGTAGGCGATCTCTTTGCCGTTTGGCGAGAAACTATAGAACGGGTAACGGTTTAAGAAACTCGCACCTTCGTGGAATGGCAAATGTTTCTTCGGATTTTCCTGCCCATTGATTTTCGACTCCCAGATTTCCTGCCGCCGGTCTGTTGCAGCGAGATTGTAGAATACAGATTGCGCATCTGGTGCCCAGACAAACCCAATTGGTCTTTCGCCAATGGGATGGCGTAACTTTCGCTTATGTCGTCCATCCGGTGAAATTAGGAAAATTTCGGTGCCCAGGTCACGTCCAGCTCTTAATCTTTCTATATTGCCAGCGTAGACAATCCAATGTCCATCTGGGGACCAAGCAATATCGACGTAAGAATGGACTTGCAACATGATGGAACGTATTTTCTTACCAGTGTGGAGGTCTCGGATATGGAGAAGATTACGACGATCGGGGTCGCGGTCTACTGCTGCCAAAAAGCGTCCGTCCGGCGAAGGCGTGGAAATACCTTCTTCCGTAATCCGCGTAGGTATGGTATCATTCGGGTGCATCATGTAGGTCGTTCCACGATAGGCGTAGACGATGGTACCTTCTGCCCAACTGGAGGGATGTAGGCAAAAAACCGATAGTATGAGCAGCGCAAACCGGAAAGTTAAGCGATGCGTGTTCATGGAAAATCCTCGTTTTAGCACGGCTGCCGCGTTCTAACGTGAGCAGCTAAGGGACGTTATTTTATCGTAGCCTTCAATCTAATTCAGCGATCTTGACGAGTTGTTTTCCGATATTGCCACCTTTTAACATGCTAATGAATGCCGCGGGTGCACTCTCAATCCCACCTTCTTCGATCGTTTCCCGATATTTCAACTTGCCTTGTTGCAACCATTCTGACATCTCAACGAGTGCCTCTGCGTGCTGATCGGCGTACTCAGAGACGAGGAAGCCTTCGATTCTTGCACGTTTGGTAATCATGTGCCAGAGGAACCGCGGCCCTGTCTCCGGCTTTTCTAAATTATACTGAGAAATTTGTCCGCATATAACAACACGTCCCTTGATTCTTAAATTGAGGAAGACAGCATCCGTGATCTCGCCACCAACGTTGTCATAATAGACATCAATACCATCCGGCAGCAGCGTTTGGAGTTCCGTGTGATAATCGGAGACCTCTTTATAATTAAAAGCCGCATCAAAACCGAGTTCATTGACGATATAATCGACCTTCTCATCGGTGCCGGCGGAGCCGACAACCCGACAGCCTTTAATTTTGGCAATCTGTCCGACGACAGAGCCGACTGCGCCTGCGGCACCAGAGACAAACACGGTCTCGCGCGTTTGAAGTTGTCCAATTTTAAGTAGCCCAAAATATGCTGTTAACCCTGGCATACCGAGGATCCCTGCGCCTGTTGAGATAGGCGCGATTGTCGGATCAATTTTCCGCAACCCATCGCCTGCCGTAACTCCGTATTCCTGCCATCCGATATTCGCATTGACGATGTCACCGACCTCAAAATTGGGATGCTTTGATTCAATCACCTGAGCAATAACACTCCCCACCATCACTTCATCAATTTCGACGTTGGCGGCATAAGATTTCGCTGCATTAATCCGCCCGCGCATGTACGGGTCAACGGAGAGGTAGATAGTTTTCACCAATACTTGACCGTCTTCGGGTTTCGGTATGGGGCCTTCCACCAAATTGAAATCTGATTCTTTCGGATACCCTGCGGGCCGAGAGGCGAGGGTAATTTGATGATTCATTAATAATACTCCTTGTAAATAATTAACCTCTCTTATTGAATTGAACGGGATCTTCACCATGAATGACAATGAGTTCGTGTTGCGGTGCGTCCCAATCGAAAACTTTAACAATAGGCAGGATGACGCGAACCGCCAAACCGATCCGCCGTTTGTCAGAGCGATTCGCCTCCGAGTGATGCAACGTACGTTCATTAAAGAGCACAAATTCGCCGGGCTGCATCTCCAAGTTGACGACATTGCTTGTATCGACGAACCCGAGGTCGCCCATCTGATTGAAGGCCATGTCGGCGGTCGCTTTGACGTGCGGTATAACTTTGCGGTGTGAACCGGGTACGATCTGGAGGCAGCTATTTTCCAAGGTTGCTGAGTCGATAGCAATCCATGCCGAAATAATAATCGGTGGCTCAAGGGGCCAATAGTTGAAGTCTTGGTGCCACGGAATCTCCTTTGCTCCCGGTTCCTTGACGAAAAAGTTCGTCCGCCAGAGTAGCAGGTCTGGTCCGTATAGGGATGCCATCCGCTTGATAATAGTCGGGTGCGTGGCAAGATTATGGATTACCGGAGAATCCAGATGGCGGTTATGCACCCTATTTTTGTGATCAGGCGCGTCGGTTTCAAGCACCTTTTCGATTTCTGGTTGCATGTTGAGCATCTCTTCGGAGTTACAGAGTGTGTAAGGGCCGAGGTAGCCCTGCCGCCAAAACTGCTCCCTTTCTTCAGGACACAATATATGGTTTCCGTTTTGCATTGTATAAAATCCTCATATTATTACTTTGACGGATAGAACTGAAATCTTGTCAGTCAATTGCGTAGTGCTACTCCTGACAGACATGTACCTTAATCGCACCGGAAGTTTTATCTGCAGAGACGCGGAAGGCTTCGCTGATCTCGTCAAGTGGGTAGTAGTGCGTCACCAATTTCGTAGCATCGACCTTACCGGAGTCTATTAACTCGATCGCTGCTTCAAAATCTGTCTCCATCCCGCTATAACCATAACAGTTAGAACCTGTAATGAATGCCTCTGACCAGACGATAGTAGAGAGGTTCACTTCAAGCGGTTTATAGTACCCAGCGACGAGGACAACAGCCCCTTGTTTCCGAACGATAGTGGTTGCGGTGTTAAAGTTCTCAGCACCGCCCACCGTTTCGATCACTGCGTCAAAACCGATGCCGTTTGTGACATCCTTGACGTATTCCTGAACATCGGTATCGCCAACGTTGACGATGTGATCTGCGCCGAGTGCTTTTGCCAACTCTGCCTGTTGTTGGTATTTAACGGTAATCAAGGTCTCCTTAACACCCGCGGCAACCGCATCCGCCAAAGCGAATTGTCCGATGGTGCCGCCGCCGATAATAGCGACTGTGTCTCGGGCGTTGGCACCCGAACGTGCGACAGCCCGGTGTGAGACAGCGAGTGGTTCAACGAGCGCGCCTTGTTCAAACGTCATGCGTTTCGGTAATTTGAAGAGTCCTGAATGGTGCGTCGCTGTGTATTCTGCGAACCCGCCGTGCATGTTCGGAGAAATCCAAGCTCTATTGAAGCAGAGATTATACTGTCCCGTTTCACAATACTTGCAGGTACCACAATGGGAGAAACATTCTACAGCGACTTTGTCTCCGATATCAAACGCAGTTACGCCATCGCCGAGAGCCGTGACAACCCCACATGTTTCATGCCCGGCAGCGTGTTCATGCGATTGTCCCCAATGCCCGAAATAACTGTGCAGATCGCTGCCACAGATACCGGTCTGTTTGGTGTCAACGAGGACAAAGCCCGGCGGCGGTTCGTTACGTTCAACCTCACGAATAGCGATTTGTTCAATGCCTGTATAGATAGCGGCTTTCATTTTCATGAGAATTCTCCTTTGGGGTAAGAGATGTGGAAACCTCAGGCTACCCACTTATTGTTGGTGCGAACATCCGAAGAATCGCGCGCTTATCAGATTTTCCAACGCTTGTTTTCGGGATTTCATCAACAAAAACAAACTTGTCCGGGATCCAGAACTTAGGGAATTCAGATGCGAGTTGCTGTCTGAGGCTATCTGAGATATTCTCGGTTGTTTGTTCTGTGAGTACAACGACAGCGAACGGACGTTCTCCCCACTTCTCATCAGGTATCCCGACAACCGCTGCCTCATGCACGGATGGATGCTTCAGCAGTACAGTCTCCAAGGCGATACTTGAAATAGACTCTCCACCGCTTCGGATGAGTGCCTTGGCGCGGTCAACAATTTGCATGTAGCCATCCGCATCAATGGTAGCCATATCTCCGGTGCGTAACCATTTGTCGGTTGTGAAATGTTCCGGGGTCGGTTTAACTTTATAGTAGCTATTCGCTGTCCACGGGCTTCGCACTTGTAGTTCCCCGATGGTCTTGCCATCCCAAGGCAGCTCCGTGAAACCGTTAGATGTTTCGGCTGCGAGACGGAGTTCAACGCCTGGTATAGGTCGCCCCTGCTTTGCCTTAATTCGCCATTTCTCAGCATCCGACAAACTCCGGTGCGCGCCGCGTAGTTTCGAGAAGGTTCCAGTAGGGGACATCTCAGTCATTCCCCAGGCGTGGCAGATCTCAACGCCGAGTTCCTTTTCGTAGGCTTCTATAAGGGGCAGCGGCATCGCTTCTCCACCGACGATCAATCGCCGCAATCCGCCGATGTCCTTTCGTCTTTTGCGTAATTCGGGATATACCTTTGCCCAAACTGTCGGTACGCCTGCAGCGACAGTGACACCCGTCTCGGCAATAAGTTTGGCGATACATGGCGGTTTGGCACCCGGTAGTACCATATCTGCGCCAACAAACATGCTTGCGTAGGGCAATCCCCACGCCATCGCATGGAACATTGGAACGATCGGCAGGACGACATCAGCCTCCGTCAATCCGAAGACATCGGCTTGGTTCGCTGCCAGCGTGTGGAGAAACATAGAGCGGTGTGTGTAGAGAACACCTCTCGGTTCACCTTGTGTGCCGCTGGTGTAGCAGAGTCCCATCGCCCAGTTCTCATCTCGGATATTCCATGAAGGGACGGGTGTGGCTTCGCGAAGTAGCCGTTCATAAGGGAGGTCGGCATCCGCAGCTGTCGGGTCGAAGTAGATAACCGGTTTGCATGCAATCTTATTCTGAAACGCCTTAAATTGCGCTGTAAACTCGCTATCAACAAAGATGAGTTTGTCTTCCGCCTCGCCCACAATTTGTGCCAGTTGCAAAGGCGAGAGACGGACGTTGAGCGGATGGAGTACGGCACCGATGCACGGAATCGCGTAGTAGAGTTCTAAATGTTGATAGGTATTGGAAGCGTACGTTGCAACTCTATCGCCACGCTGAATCCCGCATTCGGTGATAGCGTTTGCCAATCGCTTCACGCGCTCGTATAACGCGATATAGTTATAACGATGCAGTGTTCCGTCGGGCAGCAGTGTGGTAACCTGTTTATCTCCGTGTATACGGTGTGCGTGTTCTAAGATCTGCGCGAGCGTCAATGGAGAATTCATCATTAAGCCATGTATTTTTTTTTTTAACGATTGGGTTTCGCTTCGTTTTTCCGGTTCCTCTCCGCGGTAACGGGTGGAAATCCTGCCAAAGATGGGTTTTTAATGCATTCAAGGATACGAAAATTGAACGCTATACAAAAATTCTGCCTATCAAAGCATAAATTATGGCAACTCTTACCTATTTTAGCACAAAAACCGAATTTGTTGTTAAAAAAAGTGCTTCTGTGTGTTATTTTCCGACTTTAATTTGCATTTTACGGAAAAAATAGTACATAATTAAACCGTATTTTATCAGCGGGAACTTGGAATTCACTGTAATTGCGGATGTGTCGTGAATCATTGCGGCCACGGTAATAGCAAGTAGTGTTTGAATTCATGGAAGTCACACGATGTGCTCTTTTTTGTGGCACAATTTTTAGGGAGGATAAATTAATCAAATGTCAATTTCAGATATTTCAGATAATAAACGATATTTTTGGTGCGTTGTCGTGATTTTATTAGGCATTGCATCAGTAATGCCAATGACTGCCAGTGCTGAAACACTGAAGGTAATCGTTCAAGATCAAAATGGGAACGCTATTCCAGAAGCAAAAGTGCAAATCGGAAACGAAGAACAGACGGCAGATGCATCTGGAAATGCTCTGTTTAGCGACGTGACAGGTGCGCGGTCGCTGACGGTAATCGCCATCGGATTTTCGGGTAAACGACTGAATACGACTGCTGGACAGACCGAAGTGACAGTGGTGCTTGCCCCGATCCAAACCGTTGATGCGGTTGTGGTGGTGGGTACCCGTAGCATAGGGAGAAGAGCACTGCAGGCACCCGTGCCGATAGAAGTCGTTAACAGAGAGCAGCTGAGCCTTACCGGTCAATCCGAAACCGGTCGTGTGCTTCAGATGTTAGTCCCTTCCTTCAATTTTTCAAGTTCAACGATTAGTGACGGTACAGATGCGCTACGTCCGGCAACGCTGCGCGGCTTGGGCCCCGATCAAACGCTTGTGCTTGTCAACGGCAAACGTCGTCACAAGAGTGCATTGCTCCACGTTAATACGTCGGTCGGTCGTGGTACTGCCGGAACAGACTTCAATGCGATTCCGTCAGCGGCGATTGAGCGGATTGAAGTCCTCCGCGATGGTGCGGCAGCACAATACGGCTCCGATGCGATTGCCGGTGTTATCAATATCGTACTCAAAGACGATGTGGATGCAGGCAATGCTGACCTCTATTGGGGGCAAACCTACGAAGGTGATGGCGATACATGGAACGGTAACGCGAACTACGGTATGAAAGTCGGCGAATCCGGCTTCCTGAATCTCACCGCCGAATGGCGCGACAGATACCGCACAAACCGCGCAGGACTCACTGGTGAGTTACAATATGACTTGTTAGAAGCAGCCGCCAACGAATCAGCTGCTGTGATAAATGAAGAGAAAAAAGAAGGAATGCGGTTTGACCCGCGCGAGTACACTTTTGAACGTCAGAACTTCCGAATCGGGGATGCCGATTCGTCACAGAAAGTCGGATTTTATAACTTCGGGCTTCCGCTTGCTGAGGGTTTGGAACTCTATTCTTTTGGTGGATACTCTTCACGCCAAAACAATAGTGCAGGCTTCTATCGCAAAGCGAACCAGGCATCACGAACCGTCACCGAGATTTACCCCGATGGATTCTTGCCAGAGATTAACACCGACATCGGTGATACCTCTCTCGCCTTAGGCATGGCATGGACACACGAATCGACTGACCTGAATGTTGATGTGAGCATCAATCACGGTTTGAATACATTCGATTTTCTCATTTCCAACTCCCTGAATGCCTCTTATGGTCCGAGTAGTCCAACCTCTGCAGATGCTGGTGGTTTTGAACTCTCACAAACGGCGTTCAATTTAGATGTCACCTATCCGTTGGACTATCAGTCCTCGCTCATCAACCTTGCGGGCGGTATTGAATTCCGTAGAGAAGGTTATGGCATTGATGCGGGTGAACCGCTCTCATGGATTGATGCAGGACTCGGCGTAGACGGTGCTGCGAGCGGTATCCAGGTTTTCCCCGGTTTCCGACCCGACAACGAAGTCGATGAAAGCCGGACGAATATTGCAGGTTATGCCGACTTTGAATCTTATCTCAGTGGGCAGCCGGGTGCCGGACTCCTCGTCGGCGCAGCGGTGCGCGGTGAGCAGTATAGCGACTTCGGTGCGACCGTCACAGGAAAAGCGACGGCGCGCTACGACCTGACGAAACAGGTTGCGGTTCGTGCAGCCGGTAGCACTGGTTTTCGGGCTCCTTCGCTGCAGCAACTCTACTTCAATAACATTAGCACGCAATTCAAAGTAGATGCTGACGATATTGATCAGGACGGAAATACAGAAGAACTCATAGCACTTGAAGTCGGCACCTTTCGCAATGATAGTGATGCTGCGGGGGCACTCGGTATCCCTGAACTCAAAGAAGAGACCGCATTCAACATCTCCGGTGGTTTCGTGTTGAAACCGCTTGAAAAGATGTGGTTCACGGTTGATGGATTCCTCATTCAAATTGATGATCGTATTGTTCTCAGTGGCAGTTTCAGTGCTGATAAAATCCCTGCCTTAGTTGCGGCAGGGGCGAGTAGTGCGCAGGTGTTCACGAACGTCGCACAAACACGTACACAAGGCGTTGATGTCGCAGCGGGGTACTTGCTTGCTTTTGACAACGAATCCGTTCTCAATTTGAAAGTTGCGTTGACGTGGGCAGACACTGAAGTTGTCGGTGACGTGGATGCACCGGAAATCCTCGTTGGGCTTGAGGATACGCTTTTCCCGTCGCAAGAGCGTTCTATGATTGAAGAGTGGCAGCCGAACACTCGCGTGAATATCAGTGCGGATTACATTATTGGCGATCTCACTATTGGTGGTGCCTTGCGCTGCTTCGGCAGTTACACCGTCCAAGAAGGAAGTGGCGACGATCCAGCACGTCAGACGTATGGCGGGAAATGGCTCACCGACATCCAGAGCAATTATCAGTTGAACGAAGGGCTTTCGCTGACGCTTGGTGCGAACAACCTGTTCGATCAGATGCCTGATCTGAACGAGATTGGTCAGTCGCGCGGTGGTACTTTAAAGGACAGCGCGGGCAATATCATTGTTGACTCGCCCGGTGTGTTCACGTATTCGAGAAGGTCGGCACCTTTCGGTTTCAACGGCGGGCTTTACTATGCGAAGTTATCTTATCGTTTTTAGAATGTTCGTTCGGGTTGCTTGAAACATAAAGATAGACGCGGTTTGAAACCGCGCCTTTTTCTAATATTTCTATTGCATCTATTTACAAAATGTGCTAAATTTTGTCCGAGATTTGAAACGAAAGGAGAACTGTTGAATGCATCGTAAGTTTATAATCTTTTGTGTCATGGTGCTTTTTGTGGGTGCCATTATTATGCTGAATATCCGCGCTGTTGAGAGTCAGAGTGATAGGGTACAGCGCGGCAAATACCTCGTGGAGGCAGTCGCGGCATGCGGATATTGTCATACACCGCGTGCGGGTGCCGAGTATAATATGAATATGTATCTCGCTGGACATCCTGCTGGGCAGCCGTCTCCACGTTATAATTTCCGTATGATCCAACAGGGCATTTTTATCGTAACTGCGCCGCAGCTCAGTGCCTTCTCAGGCGCGTTTGGAACCAGTTTCGCCTCAAATTTGACCCCCGATAAAGAGACTGGGTTAGGCGAATGGACAGAGGAGATGTTCATCGGAGCAATGCGGACTGGACATCATCAAGGTGTTGAAAGCAACCGGAAAATCTTTCCGCCGATGCCGACGAAACACTACGCGCAAATGAACGATGAAGATTTGAAGGCAATTTGGGCGTACCTTCGGACGGTTAAGCCGGTGAGGAACGAAGTTAATCCCGCCTTGGATCACCAAGGGAGACCGAAATAGTAATAGATTTAAAATTTGGAGACACGCTTTATGGCATCAGCAAAAAAACAGGTTCGCATCTGTGTCGTCGGTATGGGGATCGGTAAACCCAACGGCGCGGCACTCGCCAGGAATCCACGCGGCAATGTTGTCGCACTCTGCGATTTACTTGAAGACCGGATGAAAGCCTTCGCCAAGGATTTACCCGGTAAAGTTAAATTTTACACGGATTACAAAGAGATGTGCAAAGCCGATGATATCGACGCAGTCTTCGTCGGCACACCGAACCAGTGGCATGTCCCGATCGCCTTGGAAGCGGTACAGAACGGCAAGCACGTGATGGTAACGAAACCGCTCGCGGATTCTGAGGCAGCGGCGCAAAAGTTGGTCACAGCAGCGGAGGCAGCGGGTGTCGTCAATATGATGTCGCTCTCTACGCGCTTTGGCAATGACTGCCAATACCTCGGCAATCTTGCACGCGATAATTATTTCGGTGAACTCTATTACGCACGGGCACGGAGCGTGCGGAGGAGCGGTATCCCCGCATGGAACCTCGGTTTCATCCAGAAAGGCGGCGGCGCATTTCGCGATATGGGTGTCCATGTGCTTGACTCGGCATGGTGGATTCTTGGATTACCGAAGCCAATTGCGGTGTTAGGTGCTGCGGGCGCGAAGTTCGGACCTCGAGGCCTCGGCTACTGGAGGGGGACGAAAGCACCTAAAGAGATCTATGAGAAATATGATTCCGATGATTACGCCGGTGGATTTATTACTTTTGAAGGCGGTGTCGGGTTGCAGGTGGAAAGTTTCTGGGCATCACACCAACCTGATGAATTTCAGATCGAGCTCTTCGGTACAGAGGCAGGGGCAACGATGAGCCCCTTGCGACTTTATCGCACCGATAAAAAAGGTGAATTTGAGGACATAGATGGGAAGCCGCCAAAGAGTAAGTATGGGTCAACGTGGGACGCTATCGCTGGTCACTTTATCGAATGTATCTTAGATGACGTAACCTGTAAGGCACCGCTCCGTCATGGGCTGGTTGTCCAGCAGATGATGGAAGGGCTGCTCAGAAGTGCTGAAACAGGACGCGAAGTTCACATTGAAGTTTTTTAATTATTCGCAAGGCGTTGAATGAGGTAATAGGTTTCTTGACGTTTTTTTCTCATACCCGCCTGCGTGTTTTTGCTTGGGTGTTTCTGCGTATTGTTGCAGGCTGCCGTCTTCAACTAAGGGAAAATTAAAAGATGACACTTGACATAGCAACACTTCGTAACGATTTTACAAGAGATGGCTTTGCTATTGCACGAAATCTGTTTACGCGAGCCGAAGTCCAACGGCTAAAATCAGAATGTATTGACATCTTAGAAGCCGTTAAAGCGGAGACAGGTTCAGTCGCTGGACACGGCGTTTGTGTCGGTTTAGCTGCACGGAGTCCGGTCTTCCAAACCGCAGTCGGCGACGCGCGATTACTCGACATTTTAGAAGGCACCCTTGCACCCGATATCGAGTTCCTGAGCGACAAGGTGGTTTTCAAAAGTGACGCAATAACCTTCGCAAGCCCTTGGCATCAAGATTGGTCGTATTGGTACGGTGCCCACAAAGTCTCAATTTGGGTTGCGCTTGACGATGCCACCGTTGAGAATGGATGCCTCAAGTTATTTCCGGGTTCCCACAAATCTGCGATTGTTCACGATGGTGATGCCAGTGACGGACACGGCTTCGGGAATCGGCTGCGTCCGGGGGCAATTGACGAAAACCTCGCCGTTACTGCGGAGATTGAAGCCGGTGGTGCTGTCTTTTTTCACGATTTGACACTCCATTCCAGCCATCCGAACCGTTCTGGCAAAGAACGCTGGGTCTGGATTCCGACGTACCGCGATGCAAAAGCAGAGGACGAGGATTATCCGTGGGCTGTCGCGGCAAAGGTCTTGCGCGGTCAAAAGTTGATCGCCTGACCGAACCGCAAGGAAAGCTGAAAAAATAACATCAAAAACGTTAGCCCGTAATGAAATGGAGGGCGACTTTACGGGAGAGAACGTAAAAGTCTCTAACTCGCCTGACCGAACCGCAAGGAAAGTTAAAAAATATGTTTAAGAATTTGAGTACCGGTGCGATCGGCATCCGGGCAAATATGACAGAAGGCTTAGACCTCGCAAAGAACGCCGGTTTTGAAGGTCTTGATCTGAACATCGACGAAGCTAACCAAATTGCACAAGAACACTCCGTGCAACACGTCAAAGACCTCTGGTCGGAAGCGGGTATTTCTATGGGTGGCTGGGGTTTCGGTGTCAATTGGCGCGGTCCCGATGCCGACTATTATGCCGGTTTAGCGCAATTGCCAGAACGTGCAGCACTCGCCGCAGAACTCGGCTGCTACCGGACAACCACCGTTGTAGGACCCGCTTCAAACGATATGACGTATCAGGAAAACTGGGACTTCTCTGTTAAACGGCTCCGTCCTATTGCCGAGATTCTTAAAGACCACGGGCACTCTATCGGACTTGAGTTCATTGGACCCGCAACGAGCCGCAAAGGTTCCAAGTACCTCTTCGCCTATTCCATGGATGCGATGTTAGGACTCGCCGCTGCTGTCGGTACCGGAAACGTCGGACTTCTCTTCGATACATGGCACTGGTACACCTGCCGTTCCACAGTGGACGATGTACGCAAACTCTCTGCATCGGATGTCGTTTACGTCCACATCAACGATGCACCCGCTGGCATTGACCCTGACGATCAGATTGATAACATCAGATGCCTCCCTGCTGAGACGGGTGTGATCCCGCTCACCGAATTGATACACATCCTGACGGAGATCGGTTATGAGGGACCAGTAACGCCGGAACCTTTCAGCAAAGCGGTGACCGAGATGGAACCTGCCGACGCGGCGAAAGTGACTGCGGAATCACTGGATCAGGTGTGGGAAAACGCAGGTTTGTAATTGTTGACCCCCTCATGGGCGGGAGAACCACTTGCTTTCCATAACGCCTACGGAGAAAACTCATGAAAAAAATAAAGACTGTAGCATAGACGAACTACAGAGGTCGGAAGTAAGTATAGGAGCGTGAAACAACGTGCAACTTATTGATAAAGAGAGCATCCTCGCGATGACGCATTTGTGGGAAGGCGACCGGTTTCCTGACGGAAGACCGCGCGTTCCAGATGATATCCTTCGACGAATGAAGGCGATCAGTATTGAGCAGGCGTGGGGTGTTCTCAACGGCAACAACTATAAGTTCCAATTCGCTGGCGATTGGATGAACCTTCATCCAGACCGGATTCTCGTTGGTAGAGCGGTGACGTGTGCGTTTGTGCCCATCCGTCCTGACTTCAACGATGCTATCTCGGCGCAAGGCGAAAAAGAGGATCGCGTCGGCGGTCAAAACTCATGGGTGATTGATACGCTCGTCCGCGACGATGTCATCGTTGTGGACCTGTTTGGTAAAGTGAAGGATGGCACTTTCGCCGGTGATAACCTCGGCAACTCCATCTACGCAAAAACAGGCACAGGCATGGTTATCGACGGTGGCATCCGAGATTTGGACGGTATCTACGAGTTACCTGATTTCGCTACATTCGTGCGCGGTGTGGATCCGACGGGTATTGCGAACGTCACCTTGATGGGTATCAACATCCCGATCCGGATTGCAGAGGCGACGGTTTTACCCGGCGACATTGTTTTAGGTAGACGTGGCGGCGTTATCTTTATCCCGCCGCATTTCGCACAACAAGTCGTTGAACAAGGCGAAGAGGTCGCCCTGCGAGACCGGTTCGGGCATCAACGGCTACGTGAAGGTGTGTATACGCCTGGTGAAATTGACCGCAAATGGTCGGACGAGATTGAAGCAGACTTCGCAAAATGGCAAGAGGATCAGGAGGTTTCTGAATATGAAACCTGAGCAAGTAATAAACCAAGATCCTGAGATTCACGGTGGGACTCCGGTATTTACGGGAACGCGCGTGCCCGTAAAGGCACTCATTGATCACCTAAAAGCCGGAGAGAGTCTTGACTATTTTCTTCAGGACTTCCCTTCGGTTTCTCGCGAACAAGCGATCGCTTTTTTAGAATTCGCTTTGACCGAAACAATCCGCGGCAACGTTTGACGCAGTGCTGCTTCTTTAAATGCAGCGGTGAATCTGCTTTATTTGGCCATCGAAGATTTCTTTCATTTAGATTGCCATTATATTGCAATCTTGGTTTAGAGGGTGGTTCAAATTCCGATGGCAGTACAAAATTAACGTTGGCACTTCATTTATCTTTTCAAGTTTCCCAAAATTTTACACACTCACTTTAAACTCTAAACACTCTAAACTTTCGGTTTGACATTTAAGGAAAAAACATGGTATAATTTGTTATAAAGCTTGGGCAGTTTTAAACATAGTACTCCACTGGTGTTCTGTCCACCTTGAAAATGAAAATATTTAGAATGCGTCTGGCTTCCGAGCTGTGCTCGCGATCTCTGTCCCCTTCAACTTTGGCGTGAAAAAGCACAAACGTACAGGGGTGCTACGGTTTTCTGCTTCGGTATAAATGTATTGTTGGGTTTAGTTACGTCTCAGACTGAAACTCGAAAACAGGTCCTGGAAAGTACTGCTGGAAACTCACTCAGATTGTCCGAATTTTTAATTGTTATTATCCACTTGTAAGTCACGTTCGCCTTCCCAGCATAGTTTGCCAAGTCCTGCTATACAAGGTAACACCATCGTACGCTGCAGAATGATACTGAATACTGAATCGATGTTTGAGGAAACGACTATAGGATATGTCTATATTTTACAAAATGATGCAATGCCGGGGTTAATAAAAATCGGCAAGACATCCCGTGATAGTACGGAGCGAGCAAAGGAACTCTCAGCCACAACAGGAGTGCCAACACCTTTTGAGGTTGCTTTTGAGTTATCCTCTGAGAGATATGAAACGCTTGAAAGGGAGATACATAACAGACTTGCCAAGTACCGTGTTGCTTCTAACCGTGAGTTTTTTAAGTATCCAGTGAATAAGGCAGTCGCTTTGCTTGAAAACCTTGACACTGAAAAGCAAGATGAGATGAGACCGGAAGCCTTTAGAGATAAAAAGAACCTTGTAACTCGCGTATCGGATTTTTTCAAGCAGTTCTTGCGACCTAATACTAAATCTGATGACTCCAAAAAAATTAAGAGTGATAATGGGGTACCTACTGAAGCAATAGAAACAGGCAGCGAGTCCGTTGATCTAACACCACCAGCCAGCCCCCCCAAACCGAACCTCAACTATATAATCAAGGATAGACCTTTGCAAAACGAATACAAGGAAAATAGGGTTGAACCAAGTTTGAATGACAAACCTTATTATAGTGAAGAAAATGGTTTCTATTGGGCTGCGAACCACCAAGGCATCGTTGAGTGCCTGCCGCAACATATTAAGCGAATTATCCATAACGAGGAATTAGAAATCGCCTCTACTCGCGACGAACTCGAACAAGAACTCAATGCTTTGGATGAAGAAATAGTCAAGTTAGAAGAACAGAAACGCGAATGTGAACAGGAAATCAAAGGACGCTTCCAAGAACTCGCCGAGAAGAAAGAAGAATTAGCAGGACTTGAGGTCCAATTGAAAACGCTATCGATAAACAGATTAGAACCTATTGCAACTGAAGAAATGTCTGAAGATTCCAATCCTGAATTCTTCAATACTGCGACTGTTGAAAATATACCTGACAATCCACTCACAAAGCGGTTTGAAGAAGAAATTAACGATTTGCATCAGGAAAAAGCACAGATAGAGCAAGCAATTGAGGAAAGGAACCAAGCATTGGCAGATAGGAAAGAGGAACTTGCAGGGCTTGAAGTCGAATTACAAGGTCCAACAGAAGCAGAATTAAAGTCGATCACCTTGGGCACCCCCGCTCGCGACACTATGTCTACCAAACACCGAGCTTCAGGTATAAGTATTATCACTGCGATTATCTCTACTATATTCTGTGTTTTCCTTGCCATTTATCTTTTCTTTTTTTACGCTTCTGCCGTTGATAAAGCCTTCTTTCTAAACACAGAAGCAATCCAAGCTCAATTAGCTCAGGGCACCTATGCTGGAGTCAATGATGTTGTTAACCCCAGGGCTTTATTCAAGGCTTTCCAAGGTGAGTGGAATCTATTCGTCGTTATGTTTCCATTTGTTTTCTTAGCCTTTGCAATTGCGCTCGACTATTTCTGGGAACAGAAAAAATAGGGATATTTAGTAGCAGTTGTATTAGCAGCTCTTACATTGATATTTGATGGCATACTTGCAATTCAGATTTCGCAAAAAATACACCAAGCCAAAATTCTCATGGGACAAGAGACAGAACAATGGTCCTTCAGAATGAATGACCTCAATATGTGGACAGTTATTTTTTGCGGTTTTGTTGTCTCGCTGTTAGTCAGTATTACTTATCATGTGATGAATCAGCGGTGGAAAACTGCGGATCCTATCCAAGAAAAATCTGAGGCAGAGACCATACGCGAGTCAGAAATAAAAAATGAGAAGACACAACGTGAGACACGAATTGCTGTCTTAAAAGCCGGAATGGAGAATGTGCAAAATGAGATTGAGCACCTTAAGGAAAGAGAGAGAACCACAGAAGAAAAAATTGTAAAAGCCGTTAGGACACCAATTGATAGCCAAATTGCCATCTTGAATGTCCAAACAGACAACTTAGAGAACGAGATTGAACAATTCAAGAGTAGAGATGCAAATCTTCAACAGAAGATCGACAAAACGCGATCAAAAATTGAGGAATTGTTCGGGAACTTTAATAAACGAGTGGTCAACCGCAATAAAATGGAGTCGCAAGTTAACCAATTCTTGAATGGATGGTGCCGTTTCGTCGCCCACAGCGGCGATGATGCCTCTGAGGTATCCGACGCAATTGATAGAGTTAAACAAGTTGCAAATGATACACTCGATCTCTATTACCAAGGTGTCCCTGACTATTCCGATTAACTACGACTTTGTTCTACTATGTAAACATCTTGCACACTGTCAAGGTGGGACTTTTATCACAGTTATTTCGGGGTGCGAAACTCACAAAAAAAAACGGAATTAGTCGTTTTGGACTTGCAATAAGTTTAAAACTTGACAAAAA
>VYCT01000148.1:0-5212 GCA_009843785.1 Candidatus Poribacteria bacterium
GGCTTATGGGGTTAAAGAGGAATTTTGGTATATGAAAAGTTTGTGTCTCAAACCGCGCCTACGAAGTCAGGAATTACCGATTTATATAATTTTTACTTGACAAACTTTTGTAAAAAGCCTTATTATAGTTAGTGAAGCAGTATACAACGTCGCAATTCACGTTGCATTTCACAATTCATGTAGAAAAAAGGAATTCTCATAGTGGCGCAAACGCAAAAACCGATTCGCTGGTGGCCTCTTTCTGTTATCCTGAGCCTTGCTGTTTTAGGCATCATAGTCATCTGGATAGTAGAAGCCGGTCATCGCCAAGACAAGGTCTTTTGGATAACCCTTGTTGTTATCCTTACAACCTTCCTTGGTGTCTTGTGGCTACTATGTTTTTCGCGCTTGCGTTGGCGGATTCGGTTAATTGCCGTTGCCATAGTTGCCTTGTGTGCCTTTCTCAGCACCAGTCTATTCCAATTCAAAGGATTCAGCGGCGATCTTATCCCTATATTTGAATGGCGATGGCAGGAGACCCCCACGACTTTTCGTCAGGATCCAGGCAGCACGTCCAATACTGAAATGTCCGCGATGGACTTCCCACAATTCCTCGGGCAGCATCGGAACGGTGTTGTGTCAGGTATCCAATTAAATCTTGATTGGGACACGCAGCCCCCGCAACTTGTTTGGCGACAACCCGTTGGTGCAGGCTGGTCAGGCTTTGCAGTCGTTGGTGATTCAGCGATCACGCAAGAACAGGCAGGCGACTGGGAAAAAGTGGTCTGCTATGAATTATACACCGGCGCAATAAAATGGAGTCATCAAGACCGGGCGCGCTACAATGCGCCTCCTGCGGGACTTGGCCCACGAGCGACACCAACTATCTCAGGAAATCGGGTTTATACTGTCGGTTCAACAGGGATCCTTAACTGTCTGGACTTTGAAACAGGTGAGCGGTTCTGGACAACAAATATCTTTGAAGAGAACAAAGCGAAACCACCACCTTGGGGTGTCAGCATTTCGCCGCTCGTTTTCAATGAGCTTGTGATCGTCAGTGCCGGTGGGGCAGTCGCATACCACAAAGAGACAGGCGAAATCGCATGGACAGGTTACCGCACACAAAGCGGTTATAGTTCACCGCTCGTGACAACGCTATTAGGCACCGAACAGATTGTGCTTTTCAACCAAGGTTTAATTACCGCCCATGAACCGCTCACTGGCGAACTTTTGTGGAAACAGCCGTGGGTAGAAACTTATGCAGAATGTGTTGCGCAGCCAGTCCCGATTTCTGATGACACACTCCTCGCCTCAACCGGTTATGGTGGCGGTGCTAAGCTTTATCAGCTCTCGCGTAACCCCACCGGTGAATTTGACGTTTCCATTATATGGGAAACGATAAATCTTAAAGCAAAATTTACCAATATTATTTATTATGAAGGCTATCTGTACGGACTTGACGACGGTATCTTCGCTTGCATAAATCCAGCCGATGGCACGCGTCAATGGAAACGCGGGAGATATGGACATGGACAGACCCTCTTAGTTTCGGATGTTCTGCTGGTACTCACCGAATCAGGTGCAGTTGTCCTTGTAGCACCGGATCCGGAAGGTCATACAGAACATGCACGTTTCACGGCACTAAAAGGTAAGACCTGGAACACGCCAGCACTTGCGGGTCGTTACCTTCTTGTACGGAATGACCGCGAGGCAGCGTGCTATGAATTACCAGTTATAAACACGAAATAATTTTTTACCCTGATATACGCTTGCATTTATAATATCATACCCCCTCGTATTCATTAAGGGTGAAAAAAGAGAAAGAAACAGGTCAGCAAAATGTTTAGACATAAGTTAGTCATACTTTTGATCAGTTGGAGTATAGCCCTATTGCTCCCGATATTTACCGCGTCAGCGCGGATATTTACCGTGCCAGCAGGTATATCCCGGAACATCCCGAGCAAATACCGAGGTACCATTGATTCACCTTTGGAGGATAATTTTGATAGATATATTAAAAGCTGGCGCTATCGAAAAATCTTGGCAGGAACCGATCGGACTAGCTTCGTAGTCTACGATATTTCAAAAAATAAAAAAATAGTGTCGATCAACGAAGATCGGCAAATGATGGCGGCCTCGCTCATTAAGAACTTTGTGATGCTCGCGTATTTCCACGAAGTCAAATACGGTCGGCAAAAGCATACTCCTGTAAACAAAGGCAATCTGAGGAATATGATTCGGTGGAGTTCAAACACATCAACGAACTACTTCATTAACTTGCTCGGTGGCACATCACGAGTGCATCGGATATTGAAAAATAATTACCCTTATTTTAAGCAAACCAAGATTGTGGAGAAAATTCCGCCCAGTGGACGCACTTATAGAAATATGACATCCGCTAGCGATCTGAATATCTTTTTCCTTAAGTTGTGGCAAGGGAAACTCCCTCATTCCGAAAAAATGAAGTGGTACTTCAAACTCAAAAATGGAGACTATATCTATAAGCAGACCTACATCCCTGCTTCAGTGGAAGTTTACAATAAAACTGGAACTGTCTATGGGTTAGTAGGGGACGGTGGGGTCCTGGTTCTCCAAGACCCACAAGGGAGGGCGAGACCTTATATCTTCATTGGACTGATGGAGGACCGGACGAAGACGAACCGAAAAAACCGGTGGCAATCTTTTCATGATTGGAAGAATCGCCGTGCTTATATCTTACGCAGACTTTCTGAACAGGCTTATAAGTATATCTATGAAAAGCACTACGGTGGCCGATTAGTGCGCCGCTAACGGTGTAAGGGGACACTTATGCGACGCGTTGTTGACATCGGCAGACGCATTGAACTCATACCGATTGATCCACATTTCCACGACATCACTATAGGGCTCTATCGCCAGCAGATTGTCAACACAACCACTGGCAGAGACTCTCCGGTTTTCTTGGTTCATACCTACAGCCACATTTCCGGTGCCGCCGAGAGAATCGAACATGTGATGCAAAGCATGCAAAGACTCGGTGGAATGCTGAGAACCGCTGACGGTTTGCTCTATTTCCCTTGTAAGCGTGTGCATGAAGCCGCGTGTCGGCGTGTTTTTTTGGAAGCCTGTAAACTCACATCAGACACCCTCGCTGAACCCCGTCCGCTCAATATACTCGATAAGAAATCACAACTCACTATTACAGTTGATTCCACAGGAAAAGGCATCTACCGAGTCAGAGCAGAAGGTGAGGGGCGAGGCGCGGCACGGCGGATTTCAGCGATCGCGGGTGGCTTAATGAAATTGGGTGAACTGGAAAGCATCGAAACCGATAATAAAGACACTGTCGCTTTCGCGTGTGGGCAGTCGCACGATGCCCTGATCGGACTTCTACTGACGCGCGCGCCAAACGTTAGAGTTGTCTTGCGAGAAGCAGAGATGGATGCCTCACGTGGTGTACTCACTGCACCGAGCCAACAGACCTAAAGGGAACCGAAGATGCAAAAAACAATGACCGGGCGTGAACGTGTACTCGCTGCACTCCGCGGTGAACCCACTGACCGAACTGCTGTCTGCAATCCGACCTCCGTTGCAACCGTCGAACTGATGGATCTTGTGGAGGCACCGTTCCCAGAAGCCAATCGAGAACCGGAATTGATGGCACGGCTCGCTGCGACAGGCTATACTGAACTCGGCTTTGACACTATCATGCCCGTCTTCACGATTATCCAAGAATCCAGTGCGCTTGGCTGCAAGATTCAATGGGAACAGAAGGATAACTGGCCCACCGTTAGAATGCGAGAACCGATCTGGGAAGATGTTGATGACATTGCTATCCCAGACGATTTCTTGACACATCCAGACACGCAATGTGTACTGGAGGCGATTAAAATCTTGAAAAAAGAATACGGGGATGAAATCGCTGTTATCGGGAAAACGATGGGACCCTGGTCGCTCGGCTATCACTGCTTCGGCGTTGAACCCTTTCTATTACTATCGCTTGACGATCCGGGCAAAACGAAGCTTGCGCTTGATCGGATGAAGGAAGCCACTGTGCAGTTCGGTGTTGCTCAAATTGAAGCGGGGGCAGATGCCCTGACGCTGCCCGACCACGCTACAGGCGACCTTGTGAGTGGTGAATACTATCAACGTTATCTCCGTGACTTGCACATCGAATTCGTTGACCGGATTCCGATTCCTCTCATACTACATATCTGCGGACGCACGGTTGACAGAATGGAGTATATTGCACAAACCGGCATGGCAGCGTTCCATTACGATTCCAAAAACGAACCGCAAGAATCCATGGACATTGTGAAAGAACGGATTGCGCTTGTTGGAAACATTAACAACCCTGAAACACTGTTTTCCAAAGAACCAGAAGATGTCAAAGCAGAGGTGATCAAAAACCTTGATGCTGGCGTTCCACTGATTGGACCGGAGTGCGCGATCCCACTTCAGACGACAATCGAAAATCTCCAAGCAATCCCGGAAGCGGTTAAGGAATGGCACCGTGAGCGGGCATAATAAAGACAGGTCCGGACAGACACACGGAACAGCCTTAACGGAGAAAACCAATGAAAAAATTGATCTGTTCATTGCTAACACTAAGTTTAGCACTCCTCGCTTTAACAGCAAGTTACGCCCAAGAAGATACGGATCTTGACATCTTGAGGGCGGCTGATGTTAATGCTGATGGGATGATAAATATCCTCGATTTGGTGGTTATCGCCTCACACTTCGGCGAGACATCCACCGTAGATCAGCCTCTGAACTCAGATGTCAACGGCGATGGTAATGTCAATATTCTTGACTTAGTGCTTGTCGCGAGCCATCTTGGTAAAACCGTCAGGCCGCCTGTGGCGTTCGTGAGTGTGACCCCAGCGATTGACACCGAGATTACCGTGAATGATACTATCACACTAACCTTTGATAATCCACCAGAGGACGTTACTGTCAGTGAAGGTGTCGCTACGATTACCGATAATACCGTTACAATTGCGGGTCCTTTCACACCCGGCACCCTTGAGATGACGATCACATGGGCTGATGGTTCTCAAACTCTCAACTATACCGTCCGTCAGCCAGCGGACTTCGTGCGTGTAGACCCAGCAAGTGGGGCGGAAATTACCACAAACGATACTATTACCCTGACCTTTGATAACCCGCCAGAGGACGTTACTGTTAGTGAAGGCATTGCTACAGTCGCTGACGAGACCGTCACAATCACAGGGCCTTTCACACCCGGCGATCT
>VYCT01000148.1:5312-21176 GCA_009843785.1 Candidatus Poribacteria bacterium
GGGCCTTTCACACCCGGCGATCTTGAGTTGACCATCACTTGGTCGGATGGCAGTCTACCGTTCACTTACACGGTCGCCGAACCGGATACGGAGTCCCCCACAATCACTGGTGGAACTATCAGTGATGGCGACACGGACGTTGACGCTGAAGCGATTAACGGTAGCGCATCGATTGAAGTCGAGTTCAGCGAAGAGGTAAGCGGCACGATCGCCCTGCAAACTGAAGCAGGTGCTGATGTCGGTTGGCTTGGCGAAATAGAAGGTAACAAAGGAACACTTGAACTGGTCAAAGGCAAAGCACTTGATCCGGAAACGACATACGTCATTGCGGGCAAAGTCGAAGACGCTTCGGGTAATGAGACAGATATCAACATTACTTTTACTACCGCCAGTGCATACGATGGTATCCCTATTGAAGTCACCGATGCAACATTTGACAGCATTGTGCTTGCGTCGAAGACCCCCATCGTGGTTGATTTTACAGCGGAGTGGTGACATTTTTGCCAAGAAATGGTGCCAGTTGTCGCCGAAATTGCTTTAGAAAATCGGAATACATTCGTTGTCGCGAAGTTGGATATTGATGAAAGTCCGCAAACAGCCCGGAAATATGATGCCATTCGCATACGTCCAACTTTCATCGTATTCCAAGATGGAGAGATTGTCGAACGTTTCAGAGGTGTAACGCCGAAAGCGGAGTTCGTCCAGAAGGTCCTTAACGCGATAGACGTTGAGTAAAATTAAAGAAGATAAATCAGGTATAGCGGTTGAAAAATGCTGTGAGTGCGGGACTGAGGCATAAATACAAGGACAGAAAACGTATGAAAAAGTTGATTTGTCTGTTGCTCACATTAAGTTTGACACTTGGATTTTTGACAACAGGTTACGCCGCAGATGAAGATTTCGATGCTCGGAGTGCGTCTGATGTCAACACTGATGGCTTCGTGAACATCCTTGATTTGACGTTCATTGCCTCGCACCTTGGTGAGATGCCAACCGAAGATCAGGTTCCCAACCCGGACATTAACAGGGACGGGATCGTCAATATTTTAGATTTGGTGCTCGCTGCAAACTCTTTAGGCAAAACATCCGGTATCCCTTTTGAAGTTAGCGATACTACTTTTGACGACATTGTATCGGGTTCCAAACTTCCGATCGTCGTAGAGTTCAAATCCGAGTCCTGAATATACTGCATACTGATGAAACCTGTGGTCACAGAAGTAGCATTAGAATATCGGGATACCTTCACTTTTGCCAAGTTGGACGTGAACACCCAGCGACAAAAGACACGCGAGTATAACATCCGCGGAACACCGACCTATATCGTATTCAGGGATGGAGAAATTGCGGGGGCGTTTGTAGGGGCAATGTCGAGTACTAAATTGGTAGAGCGAATTCTTGGCATCTTAGGGATTGAAGAAACTGAATAGGATTTTGTAAAACGCTATAACCTAAGCAGTCCGCTTGGAGAGCATTCCTCTGGGAAAGAATAAACCGTCGCGGTGATAAAACCACCACTCCAATAGTAAGACAACACATGCGAGCAGTGCTGGCATCCGCCATACTTCCCGCGTCATGGTTTGTAATTCGCCTTCTATCGCTGTTGGCACCTCTGCGGTTGGTGTCGTTCCAGGATGTGGCAGTGCTGATTCTTTCGGATCCATCAGATTAACCGTGAATCGCTCAAGCGGCTTGTCATCAGCAAAAAGCGTGTAGACACCTACCTGATCCGTCTCCGTAAATATGGAATCCACCACTTCAACCGTCTTGTCATCAGGTTTCTGTACGCGCCGGACAACCTCCTCGCCTATTGGTGCGATTCTTACGTGCTCTCCGGCGCGGAACGCATGTCGGGTCTGTCCTTCTTGAAACGCAAAGGATTGGAGCGGGGCACTTCTCGCCTCAAACCACTCTAAACAGTGATAAAAAAATAGTTGTCCATCCGGGACAGTTAGCGCGAAAGAAGGGATATCAAGGTTGAACGCATCAAATTCAAAAACAAGGAATTGACTGCTTGATTCTTGACCGATCCATATCAATGCCCCCTTCTCCGTTTCAATAAGCGAACGTCCAGAGAGCGGCAATTTTCGGTACGTAGATTCCAGTATCTGTAATCCTTTGTGTATTAACACACCTACCATAAGTGGATGGGTTTTATCCGTGTTGATAACACGTAGAGGAGCTGCAACTTGCTCAACGACGCGGGCATCTTCTGGTATAAAGGGTAGGTTGCTACCAGGGTTGATGAAGACCAAGTGTGTGCCAGATGCAACTTCAGAGAAACCACCGAAAGCCTCGCGTCCGGTGCGTGTACCACCGTCGAAAATTGCGATATGCGCGTCCCCGGTGCCGTAATAATTCGCGGGTGCCACCAGGCGGAGTTGGACGTGTTTTCCGTACGTCCCTAACAATGCAGGCAGCGAAGACTTTGGGTTGTTACTGACAAGCAAGATTCGCAGTTCGGAAACGGTAGACAGAAGTGCAGAAGCACTGTTATCAACGGCAAAATCATCCTCTAACTGAAGATGTGCACTCATAACCTTGTCCTCTAAACCGCTCGGATCGCCCGAAAACCGGATATATTGCGTTTTGCTCGGTGGGATAGTGACTGCTCTGTCATCAAAAGTTTCGTCTTCTACCGCCAATTGCACGTCTAATTCTCGCGGAGCATCCGTAAAATTTCGGATACCGACCAGCACCTCGTACTTGTCCTCTACGATTTCAACGCTGAAATGAACGATCCCGACATTCTGCGCTGCCCCACCGACTCCGATTTTATGAATCGGCAGCGATATATCCGGCAGGTTTTCAAAGTTATCGCTGATCAAGAAGACTTTGTCTTGTGGCGACTCTGCATAGCGTGTTACAGCATCAAAGATGGGTTGGAGATTGCGCGGTGCCTCGCTTTGCGGGATATTTTTTATTGCGTGCTGGAGTTTGGCTGTATCCGTTGTGAAGGCGACTTGGACAGCGGTGGCGTTTGTTAGCATCAGCATCATTCCGCCCTCTGCAGAGACCTGTTCAATGTGCTGCAGTACTGCCAGTTTTGCTAACGCGAGGCGGGTTTGTCCCATCTCTGTTGACAACATACTCGCGGAGTTATCAATGATGAGAATTGCCCGTCCCGGCATAAATCCGGGTCTATGCAATGCCGGACGTGCTGCGCTGAGCGTGACAAGCAACAAAAACAGTACTTGTAGTATCAGGAGTAATAGGTTCTGGAGTCGTTGGAAAGGGACATTTGCTCTCCGATCCTCATCAGTGGAGCGCCACAGCATAATGCTGGGGACGCGGTGGGTGTGGCGGCGCAATTTTAGAAAGTGAAGTGCTACCACAATTGGGATAAACCCCAAGAGATAAAACGCGGCCGGGTTCAGGAACTGCATTTTTATAATTTTCAGTTGTCAGTTTTCAGTTGTCAGTTACAAGAAGGAATGTGAAGTCTCCAGCCGACCTTATCGACCCGCAAGGAATATTAAGAATCCTCTTTTTCTTTCAGGCTTTGCATCACCTCTTCGGCATCTTGTTTGCCGACTTCACCGTAGTCTTGTAAGCGTTCACACGCCGCGCGAACTTTATCGTGTTCGTCAAGCTCCAAATAGAGGCTTGCCAGATTCTTGTGCATTTCGCGAAATACGCCTGGCCAGTTCCGCTCACCTTCTTTGTCAACGATCCGGTTTGCATTGTCAAGCGCGGTGTTGACGACCTCGTCTAAGCCGGCTTTCTCTTCATCTGAAATACGAAAATCTGGCTGTTTGCGTTTTTCGTTGTAGGCTTTGAGTTGCCCAATTGCTCTATCACATTCGTTGTATGTTTTTTCTATGCTTAATGCGCCTTCAAAAATTTTTGATAAAAATCCAAATTTCATAGCGTCTCCGAACAGTATAGGTGCGGGTGAGACATAAGTGTCTCACCCGACAAATGATATTGTTAGAAATCGGTTTTCAGTTCTCCCCAGGTTGTTGTCAATTTGCCTCGAGCTTCGACTGCAAGCACTCCCGGAACGCTCATTTCCATTGATGCTTGAATTTCCTCTTCAGTCAACGCCTTGGCGTATATGACGACTTCATCAATAATAGCGTCTTCTACTCTGTGGACGTTAGGATTTTCGCCTGCACCGATGTAAATCGCCGCCTCTTTATGCTCAGGCAAATCAAAATTCTCTGGCTGCGCACCGATAAATTCGCCGTTGATATAGATTTTACCATCTTTTCCATCGGCGACCATTACGTAATGGTACCATTCATCTAACTCAAATTTGAAGTTCCCAAGACTTTTGTCAGCGTGATGACCGGCATCCCAGAACGGGTTGAAAGTGGGATTGACCATAGTGCGGTATTCACAACATCCAGCGGCAGCGGCTTCAATTGAAATGATCCCATCATAGGCGGCATGTTCATTGAGGTAAAACCATGCTTCCATCGTGATTTCACCCACTTGGCCGACCGGAACGATAAAGTCATTCGCAGCCATCTGGACGATACCGCCGTTGAGACGTATCGCCTTTTTGAATGCTCCATCAACGAGTGAACCTTTTCCAACCAATTCAGCCTCGTTCCCGTTGCCGGAGTCATCTAAGACTTTCTTGCCATTCAGCCTATCAAAAGAGTAATAGACAAGGATGTCTGTTTCCTCGACAGCATAAGAGAGCGTAGCAGCAAATACACAAATTGCTGAGAGCCCTAATACGATTATACTTCTAAGCATTTCTATACCCTCCTTGAGTGTTTTAACTAAAACAATTCTAACATAAATGGGCAGCAATGTCAAAACATTATTTGCCTCAATTGCTGTTCACTCCATTAGTCCGATAATTTTGAAAAAGGTTCATTATTGTCACCTATTGTTTAAGGTATACGGCAATCTAAAGGTTGCTTATATGGGAGAACGGAATGACTCTGTTCTGCTAAGAAATTTTCACCTTGCGGGTTAACGCGTAAAACGCTACAATAACGACATGACATTTCTTGAAGCGATTCTTCTCGGCATTTTACAAGGCTTAACCGAATTCCTACCGATTAGCAGCTCAGGACACCTCGTTTTGGCACAGACGTTCCTCGGACTGAAGGAACCTCTCGTCTTTTTCGATGTGATGCTTCACGTCGGGACGTTAGCGGCTGTGCTTGTTGTATATCGTGAAGCGATAGGGAAGTTAGCAATCGGCGGGCTTTCTACGCTTGGAAACCCGCAATTTTGGCGGAAACCCCGGACGACATTCAATACATCAACCGAACTCAAGTTTATCTGGCTGATCCTGCTCGGTTCCATTCCGACCGGTATTATCGCGGTACTGTTCAAGACGGAGTTAGAATCTTTTTTCGATGAAGTTCGGCTTGTGAGCATCATGCTAATTCTCACCGGCGTTATTCTGCAATTGCCTCGCCTTCGCAAACAAGGTGTCGGAAGTTCTAATGCTTCAACTGGCAGTTTGAAGACGTGGCATGCGCCGCTCATTGGGATTGCGCAAGGCTGTGCAATTACACCCGGCATCTCTCGCTCCGGCACGACGATCTCGGTGGCTCTGTTTTTGGGGATTCCCGCCAAAACGGCTGCGGAATACTCTTTTTTGCTTTCAATTCCCGCGATACTTGGGGCAGTTGCGCTGAAAATTCGAGATGTTGGAGACACCACCATACCCCTATACATCGTGGGAGCGGGGATGCTCGCTGCGTTTATAGTCGGTTATATCGCGTTGCGGTTGCTATTGGTTGTGCTAAACCGTGGCAAATTTTCGCTGTTTTCCTATTACTGTATCGCTTTAGGATTGGTTTCGCTCTTGATCGCCTTAATCCAATAAGTCGCGACACATCCAAGTATTTTTTGATTATAGTGCCGCATTTCTGGTACGACACCGATAGTGTTTAAGAGGTGGCAAATTTTCTTATCGTTTTGGAGTGTGTTCCGGATCCACTTTTTCCCAGTACATCTATAAATCAGACTGGCAAGATACATCTGCAACGGTTTTAGTCTGAAGCGTTTGAGATACCGGAGTGGAAATCCGAATCCGTGCCCGGAAATAGCGAGCGTGCCTCCCGGTTTCAGGACGCGTGCGAGTTCGGTCAAGGCAAGTCTATCATCAGGGACGTGTGGCATGACGAGGAAACAGGTTACGAGATCAAAGGTTTCATCAGCGAAGGGTAATACCGGGAGTGAGGCACGTAGCAAGATAGGAGCCGCTGCAGGTGGGTCTATTGAATTTTCGACTTGAGAACGCCCAAGGACTAAGAAGGTCTCATCTACATCAACGCCGATGAGAAGTTCCGGTGCATCGGTGGAGAGCGCGACAAGTAGATTCCCCGGTCCGCATCCGACATCCAAGACTCTCTTGCCAGTAGCATTGATATTCAGGGTATCAAGTTGTTTGCGCGTTGTGCCACGTTTTAGTTCACGATAAGCGTTTTGAATGTAGGCAGCATGCCATTTTGTCATTTTTTTAGCTATTGGGTTTCTGCTCCGTTTTTCCTTTTTTTACCTATTAGGTTTTGCTCCGTTTTTTCCGGTTTCCGATCAAGTAGATAGTCATCATACGACAATCAAAGTTACAACCCCCCTACCAGTTTAGCCCATGCTGTCCCGAAAAAGCTGCCCGTAGATATCTTCCAATTTCTGCATAGATTCTGTACTGTTGAACTTCTGCTGAATGGTTGCGCGTGCGTTTCTGCCCAACTCCGCCGCAAAATCCGGTGTAGTTAGCAGCCGATGCAGTGCTGATGCCAACGCCTGAGAATCCTTTGTTGGCACTCGGAGACCGTTCGTCTCGTTTTCAACCAGATTTGCGATACCCACCAGATCTGATGCGATGCACGGCATCCCGATTCCCATCGCCTCAATGAGCGCATTTGGCGAACTTTCGTGTAGCGAAGGGAGGACAAAGACATCCGCTGTCAACAGCACAGAAAAGACATCTTCACAAAAACCGGGGAACGCTACCTGTTCCGAAAGCCCATATTCTGCTACGAGTGCGCGGAGTTCCGCCTCAAGTTTACCTTCACCGAGAAAGGTGCATCGGCAGGCAACATTCTGTTGTTTCAGTAGATTTAACGCCTCAATTAGATACCGATGCCCCTTTTCGGGTGCGAATCGTCCGACACTAACGATTAACTTCACTCGAGTTTCAGGTGTTGGTTTCCGCTGCGCCCATACCTCAGTAGTCGGTAATTCTAATAAGTTGGGGATGCTATGAATATTCTTATCTGGATACCGCTGGCAGAGATAACGTTGAATCGGTTCGGAATTCGTCAGCAGGACATCGGCAGTATTATAGATGACCTTTTCGGTGAGCCAGAGCCTGAACTTGCTGTATCGGGCGTGGTAATCGCCGCGTTGTGAGGCGACAAATGGGACCTGCCGCCAAAAGCCACACCGACGAGAAAGTCCACAGAGGAAATTAGAATACCACAGCCAACTATGTGTGATGTCGGGTTTAATCGCGTTGACAATACCAGCAATCGCGAATGCTTTTTCGAGCAAATGCCTACGTTTGTCTCCACCAGCGAGTGTGGTTATCTCTCGGACACAAGGGAGTGTCGTGAGTTCTGCGACGCGCTCGCCCTCGGCACGACTCAGCACAACAAATACTTCATACCGTTCCGGCGGTAACCGCTCTAATGTTTTGAGCAGCTGCGATTCGGCACCGTCTTTTGTCATGGAATCAATGACATAGAGAATCCGCATTATTAGTTTTCAGTTTTCAGTTTTCAGTTTTCAGTTAAGAGGTTTTGATAATCCTAAAGTCTCTTTCTTTAACCATCAACTCGACTCAGTTATAAATGTTAAGGAAACCGGAGTTGATGGTTAAAACTGAAAGGTTTTTCGCAGAAAAACCGAACTGAAAACTGACAACTGATGACTCCTCTGCTACCAATACGTGTAGAGCAGGACTTCGCCCACGATGAGCTGCGTAACGAGTATCCCCGCGACCCAATAGAGATCGGAGATTGGGCGCGCTGTGAGGTGTTTGGCGACCGGAATAACAAAAAACGGTACCATGAAAATCCAGATCCGCTCAACTTCCATAGTAAACCAGGTTGAGAATGTAAAATAGAGGAGTGTAATGAGGAAACCGATAACAAAAGTGTCCGCGTTTTCGTGGCGGAGGATCCAAGGCGTACGGGGTTCCCCGATTCCCTGCTCGGATGCCAACGCGCTCTGCCGCCACTCGCGTATCGCTGTGACAAGCTGCCGGAGATAGACGGTTGTTATTGGAAACCCTACGCCGATGAGGAAAGCAAATAGGTTGGCAAAACTCAGATGGAGATAACGTTCGATGCTCTCATAACCGCTCCCCATGCCCGTCTCGTCTTTTTTGATAGCTGCCCAGAGTGCTTCAATCGGACGGAATCCAGTCAGGATAAAAAGCAGGAGATAAAATCCGATGAATCCGGAACTCGCGAACAGCAGCACCTTCAGATATTGCAGGAACCGCTGTCGCTCGAGTAAGGCAATAACGCACAAAAACACGCCGACGACGACCGTAGAATACGTCATGAACATGCCGAGTGCGAGCGAAAGCCCCGTCAATAAACTATAGGGACGCAATTCATACCATTTCTGATCGGGTACGGTCTCTCGTTCTCGTGCGACATAAAAGAGATAGACACTCAAGATCGGAAAGACACTAAAAGGACCGTCCATTGAGGTGCCGGTGAACATCACAAAGTTGGGGGTGATAAGGAAAAGCAGGAGTGCGTAGCGCGCGACCTTTTTTCCGTAAAGCATCTCCGCAAGTCGGTAGATCGGTATCACGGTAAGCGCGGTAAAGAGGATAGTGATTAAAGATGCGGATATGAGATTGTACCCGAAGAGCCCACTGACATGCCATAAGAACAGCACACCGCCCGGTGGATGGGTGCGCGTGTGTCCTGAAAGCGTGTCAAACACTTCTGGTTTGCTATAATCCCTGAGGAACCTGCGGATCCCGAGTTCGTCAACCCGCGGGACATCGCCGTAATATTCCAGGGAAGTCCGTGTATACGGTTCGAGAAGCGTTAAGATTCGCTCTTTCTCGTCTTCCGCTCCAATTTCTCGGTATCCATCAATTTGGGCGACACCAATGTTAATCACGCAGAAAAGTGCAATCGCTATCCAGATTAAACGCCGATAAGGCACTTGCAAATCAAGGCATAGGTAGCGGAAATACAAGTAGCACATACATACGACGATTGCGACAGGTAACGTCCATACGCTGAAGTCAAAGCTCGGTTGGGCGTAAAGGGGTACAACATGATTGTTATATCCCACCGCGCCTAAGTCAAGCCCTGTCTCGCGCATGATATATTTCAAAAGCAGATGATACACACAGAAAAACAGTGCGATCAACCCGATTTGAACGGGGATCAATCGAATCGCTTTTTGGATGTGCTGCTGAAAGTCCTTCATTTTTATTTAACCTTACGAGGCACTATCGCCCTCAGATGCTTGTAATTGCTGTGCTGCCTCTAATAGTGCGTTTGCTAAAAACTCTGGGTTGACCTCGTCTCTCCCACGGAAGGTCCGGACGCGTTCACCTTTAACCTTTAGGACTGCGAGTTCTTTACCACCCAAATGGATACCGACTTCAGCGTTACGCGTCTCACCGGGTCCGTTGACTTCACAGCCCATCACCGCCACTTCCATGTTGATGTCGTGTTTTTCCAGAAGTTCCTCGACACCAGCGACGATGTTCTCATAACCTGCCTCCGGGTCACCACGTCCACAGAACGGACAAGAAACGACATTCAGCATATTCTCTGCCATACCGAGTGCGCGTAGGAGTTCTTTTGCGGTCAAGACCTCCTCAACGGGGTCGCCGGTGATTGAGATACGGATGGTATCACCGATGCCTTCCAGCAGAAGTGTCCCAATGCCGAGTGTCGATTTGACATGCGCCCGTCGTGGTGTTCCGGCTTCCGTCACACCGAGATGTAAAGGGTACGACACTTTGGCTGAAAGCTGCCGGTTCGCCTCAATCATGCGAAGTGGATCGCTCGATTTAACGGAGATAGCGATGTCCGTGAAATCGTGTTCTTCGCAGATATTGACGTGCCGCATCGCGCTCTCTACCAACGCCTCCGCTGTCGGTGACGGGTATTTCTCTAAGAGGTCTTTTTCAAGCGACCCTTCGTTGACACCGATACGGATTGGGATATTCGCGGCTTTCGCTGCAGACAGTACTTCGGCAATCCGTTTCTCACTGCCGATGTTCCCCGGATTGATACGCACTTTTGCGACACCTGCGTCCACCGCAGCAAGCGCATACCGATAGTTGAAATGGATATCCGACACTATCGGCACAGGCGAGCGTTTGACGATCGCAGTCAGTGCCTTCGCGTCTGGCTCCTCCGGGACGGCAACGCGGACAATGTGTGCTCCCGCCTCCGTACACCGTTCTATCTGTGCCAGCGTGGCATCAATATCGTGCGTCAGCGTTGTCGTCATTGTCTGGATAGAGATCGGACTTCCGCCACCGATTGGAATGTCGCCTACCATGATTTGCCGTGTAGGGCGTTTGTTGCTGAGTTGTATAAGTTCTTTCATGTTTTTTTGGGTTGTCAGTTTTCGGTTGTCGGTTGTCGGTTAAGTAATGAATTGTTACCTGGAACTCTTAACTGAGTACTGACAACTTTCAATGCCTTGATAAATCTTTCGTTTTCCTGTTGTGTGCCGATTGTTACGCGGACTGTGTTCGGGTAACCGTACCCCGCCATCGGACGCACGATGACTCCCTGCTTCAGAAGTGCATCCGTGATCTCTGCTCCCGATTGTTCCACGTGCAACATAATAAAATTGCCTTCCGTTTCGATATAACGCAGCCCCATGTCGTCAAACGCTTTATAGAGGAACACCTTTCCTGCTGCGTTGCTTCTTTGGCTTTCCTTAACGTGTGCGGTATCTTTCAGTGCCGCGCGTGCCGCTGCCTGTCCTACTAAACTGCAATTGAACGGCTGTCGCACCCGATTCAACGTTTCAACCAACGGCGGCGGCGCGATGCCATAGCCGATACGTAGTCCTGCAAGTCCATAAATTTTAGAAAAGGTACGGGTAATGATGAAATTCCGTCCCTCCAGCACATAAGGCAGTGTCTGCGGATAGTCCGAACGGGCGACATATTCATAGTAGGCTTCGTCAAAAACGACAAGCACGTCCGCTGGCACCTGTTCCATAAACGCCGCTGTCTCATCCGCCGTGACCATCGTTCCAGTCGGGTTATTCGGGTTCGCGATGAAGATAACCTTTGTTTTATCGGTGATCGCTGCTGCCATAGCGGAGAGGTCGTGTGTATCATCCACCATCGGTACGACGACTGCTGTTGCACCGCATAACTTCGTTACAAGGCTATAGACGACAAAGGCACCTGCTGCATAGATGACCTCATCGCCCGGTGCGATGTATGCCTCAGCGATTAACTGTAGCACATCGTTTGAACCGTTCCCTAAAATCAGGTGTCCATCCGAAACGCCGATATGTGCTGCAAGTTCCCTCTTAAGATAGTAGGCGTTCCCGTCGGGATAGAGATGCACTTGTGCAGCACTCTTAGCAATCGCCTGCACCGCTAACGGCGATGGCCCTAACGGGTTCTCATTGGATGCCAGTTTGATAATATCGGTGATGCCCAACTCGCGCTGGACCTCTTCAATCGGTTTACCGCCCTGATACGGTTGAATCGTGTCAACACCGGGTTTCGGTTTTAGCATAGTGTTTTTTGCATCTCAATCCTTCTATATCTTTCTTTCCAGCGCGTTCACAGACACGCCTAAATACAATTTTATTATACCATACCTCTCCTTTTTTTAAAAAGGGAATTTTATGTCTACAGAGATTTTCAACTATCGGTTGTTAATTGTTGGAATCTTTGTCAAAAAAATGGTATTATCCGACAAATTATTGTATACTAAAGGTGGCAACTTGGATAATAGATCGAATCTTAGCCCTCCTTATTCTAACAAACGCTTATTTTTCCAGAATTATGCAACCGTTTCACCGCTAAGTAGCGTCACTATAGGGCAAATCGGAGGTGACCTATGAAAAACACTGATGCAGCATTAATTTCCCGCACCCTCAACGGCGATGATAACGCCTTCGCTGAACTTGTAAAAAAGTATCAGAAACAGGTTCACGCGCTTATCTGGCGGAAGATTGGAGATTTCCATACTGCTGAGGAAATCACGCAGGATGTATTCTTGAAAGCCTATCAGCGACTGGCGACACTGAAGAAACCGCAAAGTTTTGTGAGTTGGCTTTATGTGATTGCCGCGAATGACTGTAGTACGTGGCTTCGTAAAAAGCGTTTGAAAACGCAGCCGTTGGAGGACACAAGCAGTGCGCTGGTCGAAAAGGCGACATATTCTGGATACGTCATTGCGGAGAATGAGCGGACAGCGGCAGAAGCACAGCGCGATGCCGTTAAGAAGCTGCTTGGGAAACTGCAAGAAAGTGATCGAACTATCATCACGCTTTTCTATTTCGCGGAAATGACCTGCAAAGAGATCAGCGAGTTTTTAGGGGTGTCCGCAAACACGATTAAGAGTCGTCTGAGTCGTGCGCGGCAGTCCTTAAAGAAGGAAGAACCGATGATTCGAGAGGCGTTAGACAATTTTCAGATCACGCCGCATCTCACAGAGAATATTATGCGTGAGATTGCGCGTATCAAGCCGATTGCGCCGTCAGGAAGTAAACCGTTTGTGCCGTGGGCGATCGCTGCTTCTACGATAGCAGTGGTATTCCTGATGTTAGGTGTTGGCAATCAATATTTAGCATATTTTCAGCAGCCCTATAGTTTCGATGCCACGTCAGAGATGACAGTTGACATTATTGAGGCACCCTTTGTGCTAAACCTTGCGTCAAAACCGAATGTGCGGGTGCAACTCGGAAACACCGACGCGTCCGACAAGCGCAACGTCTCTAACCAGCAATCTGATGATGCGTCAGCATTGGTTGCAGACACACAAACGGAGGAATCCGTGAAAAATTATCAAAAATGGGCACTGCCGAAAGCGGCGAAAGCGCGTCTGGGAAAAGGAAGCATTAGAGGAATCCAATTTTCACCGGATGGCACCCAACTCGCGGTGAGCAGTAATATCGGCGTGTGGTTGTACGATGTCCAAACAGGTAAAGAAATTTCTCTGTTCACAGGAATATGTGGTGCCGTCGTATTTTCGCCCGATGGTCGTTTCCTTGCACACGGTGGCGGAGACTTCTATTCCAGTCTCGGTACCAGCCGTTGGGCAAACAATGTCGAGTTATGGGAAATCGCTACTGGTCGTAGGGTACAGTTTTCTAATGCGCCGCCCGCTGCTGCAGCGTTGCGGTTCTCTGAAGATGGTCGGACTCTCATTAGTCTGGGTAAATCAAGAGTCCTAATTAGCAGGTTAGATGTTAAAACAGGAAGACGGACTGAGAATAAATTGGGAGAACGCCAAGGTCGCATTCATCTCGAAACCTACGCGCTCGTACCAGATAAAGTCGCTATTGGAATGGACAACGGAAACATTGAGTTATGGGATACAACAACTGGAAAGAAGTTATCCACGATTAGGGAAAATGTAGAGAAACTTCCGGTCCCGGATGAACTGATCGGAATGATGGATGATAACAACAAGGTTTTTGTCTTGGCATTTTCGCCGGATGGGACGCGCCTTGCCAGTGGCAGCAGGGATACAACCGTCCAACTATGGGAGACGACTCCTAATCACGCGCCTGTGACCCTCCGAAAACATACCGGCTGGCCTACAGCATTAGCATTTTCGCCCGATGGAAAATTGCTTGCAAGCGGCGGCACGGATAATACTGTGATTTTGTGGGATGCTGTCACGGGTGAATCGCTCGCCACTTTTTCAGATCATCTCAGCGACATTAGTGCATTAGCGTTTTCACCAGATGGAGCCACACTTGCAAGCGGAAGTTCAGACGGCACCATCCGGTTTTGGAATACAGAAAAAAGGCATCCGTTACCTACGCATATCGCTGGGCACGCTGGATATTTGAGCAAGCTCATACGAAAAGACGAATCGACGCTTGTAAGTGTTGCAGATGACGGGATCATTACACACTGGGATTTGAAGACTTCACAGCACACCACACTCCAGACTAAGAATACTGTTGAGAGAACTCTGTTTACTGATTTTATAACAACTTTTGTGTTTTCGCCTGATGGAACGCAGATCGCCGGTCCCGGTTTAGACCCCGATTTGCCTAATCCTACGCCATGGTATGATGACATCCTTCGCTTGATTGATGTCAGGACTGGACGTGAATTGACGACCTTTCCTGATGTAGGTGGGGAGATGACTTTTTCGCCCGATGGCAAAATTTTAGCCTATGTCCGCTATCGGAATAAAATTCACCTGTTGAACATAGAAACGGGTGAGATTCTGGATATATCCGTCTCAGACCCGCGGTATGACCCTGAAGACCGGCGCCACCCGGAAGCCAGTGCCTTGATATTTTCACCAGATGGCGAAAAACTTGTCAGCGGAACCAGCGGCGGCAAGGTTCAGATGTGGGATGCAGAAACTGGGGTTGAGTTAACTTCTTTCTTTGCCGAAGAACCTCCGATAGATGATCGATATCGGGATCCCATCGTGACTTTAGCATTCTCCTCAGATAGTTCCCTGCTCGCTGTCGGAAGCACGAAACAGATCCGTTTGTTGGGGAGTCCGAAACTGCCTCATTTTAAAGAGGTGTCCTATGGTGAGAATGTGTGGGGTACAGCATTGGTGTTCTCACCTGATGACAGCGTAATTGTTAGAGGTCTTGCTGCCGGTAGAATTCAGTTATGGGATGTAACGACCGGAGACAAACTCACTACGCTTGACGGGCACACGGCCACAGTAAAAACATTGGAATTCTCTGCCGATGGCAAAACGTTCATCAGTGCGGCGGACGATGGTACAATTCTCCTCTGGGATTGGGATGAAGTCCTTAAAGGCTCGCCTTGATATGAAATACGTTAGCACAATTCTAACGCGATCTGAGTTGTTATCTGAATTTTTTAGTGTTACGCGGGTTTTAACTTGTAAATCCGAGGGCATAACAAATAATGCACCTTTTTCACACTGATTACGCGTCACTAACTATAAGTGAGATTACAAACCATTTAGGCTCATGTATAAATTTAATGCAACTGTATCAGCGAAGCCAATAACTACAAGGATTAAATTTTCCTTCTGCATTCAATCTCGACATGAGCCACCATTTATAGTATAACGTGATACCATTTCTAATTGAATACCTTTCAATATGCTTGTAGCATGAGGCACGTCGCATCTGGGGTTTTTGCAAACGCTAAAATCCAATGCGAAGAAAGTGTTTCTTCAAGTACGCCGCAAAACTGTTAGTGTGTGCTTTTGTAGCACTATAGGTGTCAATTTAGCGATTTTTCACGATATTCCGGGACGACATCTCTATAAATGCCGCCCCTACGGGGCTTAGGTTTTTTGACCATATGCTGCTATAAACATACCGTCCCCTACGGGACTGAAGAGGGTTTTTGAAGTCTTCAAGGTTTCCGCGTAGGAGCCGGTTCGGTTGGGACTGCAGATCGCATTTGGGCGTGTACGCCGCAAAACCGAACCTACCGGGCCGGGGGAACCGACGGTTGTTTTTTTTTAAATTGACAGTTATGGTGCGTTTTCCTAACCGCACCATAGGTGTCAATTTAGGGAATTTTCCGTTAATTTTTGGTCGTAGCTCTCAACAGATGCCGCCCCTACGGGGCTTAGGTGTATGAGGTTCCGTTTTTCTACAGAGATACCATCCCTACGGGATTCAAGAGGTTTTTTGAAGTCTTCAAGGTTTTCGCGCAGGAGCCGGTTCGGTTCATGAAGTTTAATTTATCTGATATTTCTCAAAAGTTACTGTAAAGCAGTGTTTATCAAGGTTCTTTTGGTA
>VYCT01000276.1 GCA_009843785.1 Candidatus Poribacteria bacterium
GCGTTCAGCCCGGATGGAAAAACAATCGCCAGCGGGAGTCATGACCGCACGGTGCGTTTGTGGGATGTGGAGACACGGACCGGAATGGGCAGACTTGACGGGCATACCGCGGCTGTCAATAGTGTCGCGTTTAGTCCGGGTGGCAAAACAGTCGCAAGTGGGAGTGATGACGGCACGGTGTTGTTGTGGAATATCACATCCGTTGACCATAGCAATACACTGGTTGAAGCGACCGCGCTGCTGCTGGGGGGCTCCCTCACAGCAAAGATAGACCCCAGCAATGATGTGGATTACTTCAGTATCCCAATAGAGGTGCGGGGGCAACTCGCACTTTGGATGACAACGACAGGTGCCCTTGATACGATAGGCACATTGCAAAATAGTGATGGCACCACACTCGCAACGACTGCTGATGAAAACGGGGATGAAGCCTTAAATTTCAGAATAGAACAGGTTGTGGAACCGGGGACATATTACATCAAAGTCGAAAGTAATGCGCAAAAAACCGGCGACTATACGCTTCACGCGGCATTTGTGCCTGCGACAGATGTCAACGCTGATGGTGTCGTGGATGCGTTAGACCTTGTGATCGTTGCTGAGAACTTTGGGCGGTCTGATACACCCCTTACAGCGGATGTCAACGGCGACGGTGAAGTGAACCGTGAAGACATCATCGCAGTTTTAGACGCACTTGAGGCCGCTACCGCCGCCGCACCTGCTGCTGTATCCACAACTGAAAGTCTCCAACGATGGATTGACCAAGCCAAGCAACTCAACCCGACAGATGCGCGTTTACAAAAAGGAATTGCTGTGCTTCAAAATCTCCTAACAACACTGAGAGAGACAGAGACGCTCCCGAATGCAACGGCACTCTTGACAAACTATCCAAACCCCTTCAATCCTGAGACGTGGATACCTTATCAGCTCGCGAAACCCGCAGATGTAACGTTGAAGATTTATGCTGTGGATGGTAAGTTAGTTCGGCTGCTGGACTTCGGACATCAACATGCAGGTATATATCATAGCCGCAGTCGTGCAGCGTATTGGGATGGTAGAAACCAAATAGGTGAACCTGTCGCAAGTGGTCTGTATTTCTATACGCTCACCGCAGGCGAGTTTACCGCAACACGGAAGCTATTAATACGCAAGTAACCTTGTTGCCATATCGTTTATAATAACCAACTTCATAATCTCGGAGGCACAGTACCATGCGTGAAACTCTGGCAAGACAGCAAAGGTTCGGCCTTTATCTGATCGCGCTTTTCTTAATGAGCCTATTTTCAGGGACACCGGCGATTGCAGAATCGGAAACAACGACATATCACTGGGAAATCGGTGAAGAACCTTCAGGGCAAGAAACAGTCTTTGTTCCCCAACCGATAGAGGTGGAAATCGAAAATACAGGTATCAACGCATTCTTAACAAGCAGTGCAAGCTACACACTATCACGGAGATACAACGTCTATTTATCGCCTGAATGGGATGAGGATAAAGCCTATCTACTTCTGCTGGCATTACAAGATATGACAGAAGGGTATGGGAGTCATTCTCCGCCTTGGTTACGGAACCCCAGTTATTGGATATTGAGTGATGTGCATGTGGCACAAGATATTGATCTGGGTCCCGATGTGGAAGTCGCACAAGGGAGTCTTCGGACGATAACAATTGCATCAGAGGCGTTCACGCATGCACATCCGTTTGTCGCAAAAATAGATGGCATTCAAGGGCGATATTTTTCCAAGCGATTGTGGCGAGCCGTCCTCAGATTTGCGACATACATACCCGGAGAAGGCATCCAACACCGGGCGATAGACAACATGCTACAGAGATACTATGGCGTTACGGTGCATGTCCCCGACTATGAATTTTTAACAGAGGAGCCTGCCGATAAGTTTACTCAATTTACCTATGAAGAAATCCTGGGGATCATGATAATGTTTGAAGAATATCCATCAGGCATGCATATAACGCCAGGATTGAAATATCTTATCAGACGAGCACCAGACCCCTTTGTTAAATACGCCGCACGCGCAAATACGGGGAAGGGCTTTATAGAGTTTACCGACAAAGCTTTTATAGATGGGATCACACACGAAACACAGCGGATCATTCTCCATGAAAAAGCACACTTCTTATGGGATTATTTATTTGACGAACATCTCAAAACAGATTGGATAGAACTCGGCGAGTGGTTTTATGACGGTGAAAGGTGGATGACAACCAATCAGACCGAGTTTGTCTCCGACTACGCTCATGGCGAAAATCCAAATGAAGATATGGCAGAAAGTATCGCTTACTATATCGTCACCCCGGATAAACTCAGGTCCAGATCGCCCGCCAAGTATGAATTCATACAGAACAGGGTTATGCACGGCACACACTATATTTCTACGATACGCGAAGACCTCACCTTTGTCGTCTATAACTTATATCCCGATTATGTATACCCCGGTGAAGTCGTCCGGGTTGATGTGACAGTGAAAGGTGATTCAGAAGGAAAAGGGTCTAAACAAGTTACTGTTGAAATAGAAACCCATACAGAAAATGAATTGGATTACTCAATAGGTGGGTCTGTAGTCTTTCGATTGTTAGATGGGGATCAACAAGATCGTCCCGATTATTTCGTTGTCCGATTACGCCTTGTAGGTTCAAAACAGAGCAATATATTGCGCGGAAACAAATATGTTCCTTCGTATTATGCTAAAGGGCATTACGTCACTTACCCCCATTTTTTTTTGAGGGTAGTCTGTCGTTGATATTGTTAGGT